>NZ_DALZCD010000222.1:0-7378 GCF_031978025.1 Erwinia sp. | reverse complement strand
TGAGAACCGAAACGTTCAATATCGGTGCCGCGAGAGCTGACAAAGGCCAGAGAAGGACGCAGGCCGAAGTCGAACTGATACTGCGCTACCACTTCCCAGTTGTCCGCTTTATCCGCATAGCCATACACTTCGTCAGCCGTTCTGCTGTCGCCAAAGCGCGTCGCGTTATAAGAACGGGTGTACATGGCTGCCAGATAAATGTTGTTGGCATCGTATTTCAGGCCACCGGTGTAGGCCGTGGCTTTATCGCCATTGCCCAGAATACCGCTGGTACGGCTGTTCTGCTCATTGGTACGATCGGAACTGAACATGGCCGCACCGATCCCGAAGCCGGAACCCAGATCGTAGGTGGTGGACAAGCCCCAGCCGTCGCCGTTACGTGCCAGCACGTCACGTCCGTTAAGCTCGGTACCGCTGTTATTTTTGCCCTGGTACTGCAGAGCGAAGTTCAGGCCATCAACCATGCCAAAGAAGTTGTTGTTACGGTAGGTCGCCACGCCGCTGGTACGCTGGAACATAAAGTTATCTGCGCCGTAGGTGTCGCCGCCGAACTCTGGCAGCACGTCAGTCCATGCGCCGATATCGTAAGCCACGCCGTAGTTACGGCCATAGTCCAGAGAACCCGTATCGCCGAATTTCAGACCGGCAAAGCCAACACGCGTAAAGCTGTCTGCGGTGCCTTCGTTTTCCGTGTTGTTCAGCGCCGCCTGGTATTCCCACTGGCCGTAGCCGGTCAGTTCGCTGCTGATCTGCGTTTCGCCTTTAAAGCCAAAGCGCACGTAAGACTGGTCACCATCAGAGCCGTCGTTATCGGAAAAATAGTGCAGGCCGTCTACTTTGCCGAACAGGTCGAGCTTATTGCCGTCTTTATTGTAGATTTCTGCCGCGCCGGCAGAACCCGCGATCAGCATGGCCGGAACGATCAGGGAGAGAACGCGAAGCTTCATTTTGTATTACCCTCTTGTTATATGCCTTATTTACCACTGCGTGCTGAATGTCGAAAATTCAGTCGGCACCCTCATGGTAGAGAGCGGCCAGTAATAATCTATCAAGAAAATGATACTAAATTTCCGAATGTGTTTCATTGTGTAATGTAAATATTTCAAAATGATAACAGAGAGGAACTTTACTACCGCACAAGCGGATAAAAAATAACGCACTTTATGTTAAGTAATATCAAATCTCTTTTTATTCAGTAGGTTATTTAATGTTGCCCGTCTGAGCACTGAATGATAAAAATACGTGGCTTTTTGGTTTATAATATCCGCGCTATCATCATTTTATTTCATTATTACCTTCATTCACCCCGAATGTTTTGTTTTACCCTATTTTTCTGCCGAACCTTGTGTTCGGCTTTTTTTATGCCACGCATAGGGCCGCCCTCTCCCGCTTATCCCGCCCGAATTAAGACCAAAAACACCACTGAACGATGAAGACTAAACGTTTATTTAATTCACTATTCAGTGGCGTGATTAATTACCTTTCGCGCAGGGACTCCCTGACCTTATTCAGGGGTTTAACCAGATAATCCATGACCGTTTTCTGACCCGTTTTAATTTCCACGTTTGCCACCATACCGGGCACGATAGGGAATTTTCTGCCGGCCTTATTCACCAGCTCGGCCTTCTGCGTACGAACGTAAACGCGGTAGTAGTACTGGTCGCGTTTGACCTCATCCTGCAACGTATCCGGCGAAACCGTCTCCACCTCGCCCTCCAGGTTACCGTAGATGGAGGAGTCGTAGGCGGTGATTTTGACCACTGCAGGCAGACCGGGACGGATATAGGCGATATCGCGTGGATTGATGCGGGTTTCAATCAGCAGCTGATCCTCCAGCGGGACAATCTCCATAAGCTTACCGCCCGGCTGCAGCACGCCACCGACCGTGGTGACCTGGATATCCTTCACGATACCGCGCACCGGCGAATAGAGCGTGGCGCGCGTCAGCTGATCCTCTTTGCCGGTCAGCACCTGTAGCTGCGCGTCCAGATCGGCATTGTTTTTCACCTGTTCCTCGCGCGCGCGTACCGCATAGTCGTTTTTTGCTTCGTCAATTTTACCGCGCAGATCGCTAATCTGCCGACGCAGCCGGATAACTTCCACCTGTCCCGCCGCGCCTTTCGCTACCAGTGGCTCGGTCATACGAAGCTCGTCCTGTACCAGATTCATCGACTGGGTAAGGTTGCTGACCGTTTCCGTCAGGTTGCGACGGCGAGACTGGTAAAGCTGCGTCTCGCGCGCCACCAGCTCCGGCTCTTTAAGCGTTTCGCTGCTGAAGGCCAGCGGGGTGCCGGTCAATTCGGCGCGCAGCCGTTCCGTTGAGGCGCGTAGCGTGCGGGCTTTGGCCACGGCCTCGCCAAAATTAGACTGAAAGCGCGTGGGATCGAGACGTCCCAGCACCTGTCCTTTTTCGACGATATCGCCTTCATGCACGTTCAGCTGCTTGACGATACCGCCATCCAGGCTGTCGATAATCTGCGCCCGGCTGGATGGCGTAACTTTGCCGGTGCCGACCGTGACCTCATCCAGAATGGCAAAGTGCGCCCAAATAAAGAAAATCACCAGCGCAGCGGTGCAAAGCCAGATAATCGCTGAAGTGCGTTTTTCATTACGTTTCAGGCTGCGGTCAATCAGGATCAGGCTCATGCTGCATCTCCCTGGCCACCCGTCTGCTTCGCGGTCTGCGCGGCGGCGGCACGTAAAATTTCATCACGCGGCCCGTCTGCCACGATGCGCCCGTTATCCATAACGACAATTCTGTCCACCAGCTTTAGCAGCGCCGGACGGTGGGTCACCAGCACCAGCGTCCGGCCTGACAGCCAGCCCTGCATTTGCCGGATCACGTACTCTTCCAGCGATTCGTCCATTGAGGCGGTAGGCTCGTCCATCAGCACGACCTGTGGCTGACGCAGGATCATGCGGCTGAGCATCACCATTTGCCGCTGGCCGCCGGACAATCCGCGCCCGCCTTCGTTAATAATGCGGTCAAGACTGGATGCATCCTGCTGCACCAGGCTCAGCGCCCCGCTGACTTTCAGTGCCTGAAGCATTTCCTGCTCGCTGGCGTGTGGATTGCCCAGCATCAGGTTTTGCCGTAGCGTGCCGAAAAAGAGGCGTGAATCCTGCGACAGCCAGCCTAACTGACGACGCAAATCCACCGGATCGATGCGCTGAACGTCCACGCCATCGACGATCACTTTCCCCTGCGTTGCCCTCGCCTGACCGGCCAGCAGCTTCAGCAAGGTAGACTTCCCCGCGCCGACTTTGCCAAGGATGGCCACACGTTCGCCCGGCTTGATTTGCAGCTGATTAATGGTCACCACGCTTTTAACGTTTTCTTCATCGTAGCTGTACTGCACGCCGCGCAAATCATAATGGCCGGTGAGGGTCGGGCAATGCGCCATTTCGCCCTCTTCCGGCTGATCCAGCGGTTTTTTCAGCAATTCATCCAGGCCGCTCATGGCGGTTTTGGCATGCTGCCAGCGCGAAAATACCATCGTCAGCTGCATCAGCGGCGCGATAGTGCGCGAAGAGAGCAGGCTGCTGGCCACCAACGTCCCCGTCGTGATATCGCCGCTCAGCACCAGATAGACCCCGAATACCAACATGCTTGAGTAGGTCAGCTGCTGAACCGTTGAGGCCCAGCCGGTCAACCTTGCGCCCCACAGCCTTTGCTGCATGCCGATGGTGGCGCTGACTTCATGCGTCTGCTCCCACTGCCGCTGGAAATAGGGTTCCGCCTGCAGGGATTTTATATCTTCAATACCCTCGATGGTTTCCACCAGTACCGCGTTACGCAGCGCGCCCTCGCGTAGCCCCTCTTTCGCCAGCTTTGCCATCGGGAACTGCACCAGCAGCCCGGGAATCACGATCAGCGGGATCGCCAGCAGCGGAATAATGACCAGCGGGCCACCAATAAAGCCCATCAGGCACAGGAAGAGGATCACAAAAGGCATATCCGCCGCCGCACCCACGGTGGTTGAGGTCAGCAGCTCGCGTACCTGATCGATTTCGCGCAGCTGCGAGATAAAAGATCCGGTGGATTTGGGGCGCGCTTCGTTGCGAATATTCATCGCGCGCGCGAACAGCATGGAAGAGACTTTCAAATCAATGCGCTTTCCCATCAGGTCCGAAACCTGGGTGCGCATCAAACGAATAAGATACTCAATGGCGGCAGCAATCAGCACCCCGGCGAACAGCACCCACAGCGTTGGCTCCGACTGGGCCGGGATGACGCGGTCATACACCTGCATAGAAAAGAGAATACCGGCCAGCGCCAGCACGTTGCCGACCACCGAAGCCAGCGAGATTTCCATAATGCGGCGGCCCATGCCGCGAAAGTTTTCCCAGAACCAGTGTTTTTTGTACGGCCGAACAAATTCGTCGATGCGCGCGTCGCGGCCACGTGCCGCCACGCCGACAATACCAACCTGCTGCTGGCTCTGGGCCAGCAGCTGCGACAGTTCACTTTCGCGCACTACGTCGCCGCCATCACTCAGCCAGTAGCGTGCTTTCCCTTCTGCATCAATGGTTTCCACCACAACCACGCTGCCGTTTTCCATAATCAGTACTACCGGCGTAACTTCCTGACGCCAGCGAATTTTATCTCGTGGCATCATGGTCAGGTGCAGACCCAGCAGGCCAGCGAGCCGCTCCAGCTGCTGCGCCGGGGTAAGATGCTCAAACCAGCGCATCTGCTGGCGCAGCGTGGAGCCATCCGCCGGTTTGCCAAAGCGCGCCGCCACGCGCAACATGGCGTCAATCCAGTTTTCAGTACTAGCGGTTTTGGTCATAAGTACGGCCTTATCTTGTTTGGCATCAGAGCGATGGCAGGGTTTGTCCGCTGGTGGCTTCACGGTCGATGCCCATAATATCCAGCAGGTTATCGACGGCGGAGGCGTAGCGCACGGTGGCGTCCCAGCCGTCGTAAAGCGCAGTCAGACGGCTGCTGTCAGCCTGAAAGACATCCTGCTCAACGCTCAGCAGGTCGTTGAGGCTGCGCTTATTTAATTTGTATTCGTCAGCGTAAACCGAGCGAGTATGATCGGCGCTGCTCAGCTGCTGTTCGCCTGCTGCCTGGCGCTGCTGTGCACCGATCATGTCGGCATAGGCGGTAGAGGCGCTCTGGTTAATATCAAGTTTAGACTGCTCGACGGCGGCCTCGGCCGCTTCGCGATCGCCTTCCGCCGCGCGGGTTTTGGCATTAACCAGGCCGCCCTGGTAAAGCGGGGCTTCTACCTGAAGCTGTAGCTCGTCGTCCCAGTAAGATCGGCTGGCATTTTCATAACGCGTACGGCCCGCCTGTACTTTGATGGTCGGCCAGTGGTTAGAAGATGCCTGGCGAACACGTTCGATCGCCGCCTCCTGCTTAGCCTGCGCGCTGCGCACCGCCGCGCTTTTTTCGTAGGCTATCCTGTCCAGCGTGATCTGCTGGTTCAGCAGCGACTGCGGCAGCTCCGGCAGCGCCACGGGCACCACGCCGGTCAGCACCGTCAGCTGCGCCAGCGCAGAGCGTTCTGACGCGCGATACTGTTCCATCGTGGCATGCATCCCGGCGATGCGGGTTTCGGCCTGCAAGACGTCCGACTGCGAGCTCAGGCCCGCATCGGCGCGCATATGGGCAATATCTTTCACATGTTCCAGCGAGGCGACGTTGTTTCTGGCCGCCTCTACCAGCGACCGGTAGCGTTTGACCTGCAAATAGGCCTGTAACGTATCCTGCGCTACCGTGGTCATGGTGCCGTAAAGGGCAAAGCGATAGGCTTCGGAGAGGTGATGCTGCTCGTCAATCGCGCCGCCGGTGCGGCCAAAATCATACAGCAGTTGGTTAATGGTAATTCCACCGGAGCCGTTGTTGTTAAGGCTGCCGGAAGAGTCGGTGGTATGCGATCGCCCACCGGATGCCGCCAGGGAGATTTGCGGATACCACGCACTTTCGGCGGCATCCAGATCGGCCTCCCCCACGCGGATTTGCGCGGCGGCCTCGGAGATTTTTGGGTTGCGGGCAAAGGCCCGGAGGATGGCTTCACGTAACGTTAGCGTTGAGATTTGCTCCTCGGTAGGAGCTGCACGCCAGTTAAATTCTACTTTTTGCTGCTTTGCTGCCAGCGCATTCTGTCCCACGGGGCCGCACATCGCGGCCAGGCACAAAGAGACCCACACTTTCTTCATCTTGGCACCATCTTCCTTCTTCCTTTTGTCGATAAACGGCCGGTGCGGCAACCCCGCTCCGGCCTGTTACATCAGGCAGTCTGTACCTGTAGGTTGTGTTGAATGAGAACATCTGCCAGCGTACCTTCATGGCTGGCAGAGGCGTTGTGGTAAAGCTCGAAAGACTGACCCTCGATCGTCCGCAGGCCCGCGTCGCTCCAGACGCCGCCTTCTGTCGTGCTCAGCGTGACCGCGCTGCCGTCCGCGCCTTTAATGGTCAGCGCTTCGCTGGCATTATTGGTCAGCGTCAGCAGATCGTGTTGCCCCAGCGTCACGCTGTTGCTACCGGATGTGCCAAGATCGAGGGTTTCAACGCTGCCGATCTTCAGCCCCAGCGAGGCGAAATCTAACGCTTCGTGCGAACCGCTGAGCACCAGCGTATCGTGACCGGCCCCGCCGTTAAGATTGCCGAGCAGGTTAAGCGTGGAGAACGTAAAGGTATCGTTGCCCTCGGTGCCCGCTGCGGTAGCGTCGACGTGTGCACTGCTGGTCGACGTCCCTTCCGACATGGCGACCACACTGCTGTGCTCATCCGCTGCGCTGGCGTGACTGACGTCATCAAGCGGATTATCTTCTACCAGCAGGCTGGCCGTACTCCGATCGCTGGTGTCTGGCGTAGTGGCCGCGTCAGGCAACAGAACCTCCCGTTCCGTCTCATACCAGTGACCCGCCGCGTCCTGATAAGAGACGTAGAAGCCAGGGCCCGATGTCCTCTGCCCGTACTCGCTTGCCGGGATCTCCGAGGTAAAAGTGCCGTCTGCCGCCACGTTAATACCGTAATAATTAAGCATCTCCCCGCCGTAAAAGGAGAGTTTGTCTATCGGAAGCGGCTCGGTTAGGGTGCCGCTGACAAGGTAGTAAGCCTCATCGCCGTGATAAACGACATCTTCCGGCGTCAGCGCATTGAACGTCAGAACGGGATCGCTACTGTAAAGGTGAGACAGCAGCAAAACGTCCCGACCGGCGCTGGCATTGCCGCCCGCGCTTTCAACGCTGACGTTCAGGTTGTAGTAACCATCCGCCATCGCCTCAATATCCTTTGAAGGGATAGTGGCCATCCAGTGGTCGCTGTTAACATACCCAGTATAGGTTTTGTCACCCAGCGTGAGGGTCACTTCCGTATCGGTGTGCAGGCCCGAGCTGTCGCCGTGCAGCTGGATGTCATTTC
>NZ_DALZCD010000221.1:0-7397 GCF_031978025.1 Erwinia sp. | reverse complement strand
CGAAGGTGTCGGTGTTCAACTGATTTTTTTCTACTGGGACGCCGAAGATGTCCGATATCATACTTACGCCAGGTCAGGAGAGCAGTCTGACCCTTTTTCTGTCGCTGGTGACGGGCAAGCTGAAACCAGGAAAGCTGTGGTATGACCGTGAATATCGCCTTAAATATCTGTTCCGGTCGCTTGTCTGCCCATATCAGACCCTGAAGCTGGCTGACGCCATTGTTCATGAGCCGGTGATGCGTGAAATACTGACTATCCAGCATACGTTGCCGAGCAAGATCCACCGGCCTTACCTGTATGGTGGAATGCCGGTGGCAGCACGCGTCGAGGCGATTATTTCTCACTATCGTTTCGCCCAACACTTGCCACATCCCCTTCTTCGGCAGGCGCTACTTAGCCAGCAAGGATCAGAACTGCTGAGTTTTGAGGGCAAGGGTGGCGAACGTTTTTCCATCACGATGGCCTGCACTGGCCGTTGCGAAAGAGAAGGCGAGGTCAATCTGTTCTTCAGTCAGGATGGGATAAAACTGGCGGTAGTGACGTTTACCGTGTGCGAGCAACAAGGTAAAAAAGTCGTGATAATCGGCGGTATTCAGGGTGCGCATCGCGATACGCCGCACGAACTGATCCGTTCCGCGACCAAAGCCAATTATGGTTTATTTCCGAAACGCCTGTTACTGGAGACGCTGGCGCTGTTCTGCCGGGCAACGGGGATTGTGCAGATTCAGGCCGTCAGCGACAAAGGTCATATTTTCCGCAGTTGGCGCTATCGCCTGAAAAAGAAAAGTCTTTTTCATGCCAGCTACGACGAGTTTTGGCAGACGCTTAATGCTGTCCCGATGTCTTCGCCGCTTTATTGCCTGCCGACGACTTTTGCGCGCAAGCCGCTGGAGGAGATTGCCAGCAAAAAACGGTCAGAGTATCGGAAACGTTACGAGCTGCTGGACGCCCTTGCAGAGCAGTTTACTGCGCATAGCGGCTGATCCGGCTCTACGGATAAACCGCACCGATCTGCGTGCGGTTTACCTCAGCGGTTTTCCTTTACCACATCATCTATTTTCCAGCCGTTTTTATCTTTGCGCATCGTGACCAGTAACAGCTGACGATCCTCAGGATCTTTACCTAACGCCACGTCACCTGAGGCAACTTCGCCGTTGACGGTAAAACGGCTGGCGCTAACGTGATCTACCCAGCTGTCGCTATAGTCCTGATCCTGTAAGAAGAAGTCATCGTCCATGCCGTCAGGGCTTTTGATCAAGACATTGATCTTTTGCAGCAGCTGCGGCGTGACATACTGATTTAACACCGGATCGTGCTCATCGATCGGGCTTTCATCCTTGCTTAACGCGCTCAGATACCAGCTATAAAATTCCTGGCTGATTTTTTGCGGATCCTGTTCCGCCGCGCTGGCCTGGGACGCCAGTAGGGCTATACCCAGCGCCAATATCCATTTTTTCATCAAAAATCTCTGTTCGTTACGTCTTGCGTGACGGCGCCACGCTGCCGGTTAATTTACCTTCTCAGCGCGCTGAAGGAACCCGTTTCCACATTATTTTTGGTAAATGTTTATACTGCATTTCGCCGTAGCCAGCAGGTCATTACCTCTGCCAGAGCGGCAGGCTGTTCCAGGGGTAGCATATGGCCAGAGTCTGCAATTATGTCCAGTTCGGCATGCGGAATACGTTCATACAGCGTTTGCGACTCCTGTATTGAGCGCATGCGATCTTCTGCGGCAGCGATGATCAACGTCGGGCATGCAATCTGTGACAGCAGATCGCTATCGC
Source organism: Erwinia sp. (assembly GCF_031978025.1). Taxonomy (NCBI): domain Bacteria; kingdom Pseudomonadati; phylum Pseudomonadota; class Gammaproteobacteria; order Enterobacterales; family Erwiniaceae; genus Erwinia; species Erwinia sp. The sequence goes on along the minus strand of NZ_DALZCD010000221.1, from coordinate 5,613 downwards.
TGTTGCGTGCCATAACCAGCTGACGGCAGTACGCCTCTTTGCCCATCCGCAGGCTCATCTGGAAAATCTGCGTTTTTAAGCGTTCATTGTTTGCCTGTTTTTTACTGAGCGAAAGCGCGATGCTTTTCTGCCCCAGACCGCGAAAGGCACCGCTTGTTGACTGTAGCGAGCGTGCCGTAGCGGCTTTGAAAGCCCGCAGCTCCGCACTGTCTGCCTCGCTGGAGGTGGCGATCAGAATCAGCTTTTCTACCCGCTCCGGCGCCTGCCGGATCATTTCACGAGCCACATACCCCCCCATCGAAAACCCTACCAGGGTAAATCGCTCGGGTGCCTGCCGCAGCACGCTGGTCGCCATCGCTTTCAGCTGGCTTTCACGGGTGAGATCGCCATAAATTAGCGGGCCAAACGGTGCCAGATCCGTCGCCATAGCCTGCCACAAACCGGCATCGCACATGACGCCCGGCAATAAAACCATCGCCATCAGTTCCTCCTGGTAGGTCAGGCTGAGAATACCATTTATACGATAATAAGTTGAGTATCGCCTGGCGTGTTTGTTGATAAACAGGAGCAGGCGTTAGGGCGCGTTTCTTCGCAGCAGACCGCCAGGATCGGGCGTTGGATAGTCAACATCGATGCCCAACGGCACGGCATAGCGGCTCTGCCAAAGCTGTAAATGAAGCGCATCCAGCCGCTCCGCCATAGCGGCGTCATTCAGCACCAGCTCCAGGTTGCGTGAGCGATCGAAATAACCACCGCTCCAGTTACTGGTGCCTACCCAGGCCAGCTCGCCGTCAATGGTCATGATTTTGCTATGCACTACCCGGGCGTAGGGAATAAACCCGCTGCCTGCTTCCGGTATCGTAACGATTTTTATCGCTATGCCCGGTATCAGCGCCAGGCTTTTTAGCCAGGCGATATCAGGCTGTCGGGTGTTCCAGTTAGCCACCATCAACTCGACCTGCACGCCGCGTGCTGCCGCCGCGCGCAGCGCGTTGTCGATAACGCCGTAAAAAGGCCGACTGCGCTTTGTGCCAAACGACAACGGTGCATAGTCCATTACCTGCACCCGAATATGCTTTCTGGCCGAAGCAAGCAGCTGTGGCAGCACCGCCTGTGAATCGGCAATGCCTGCCGGATTCCATGCTCGCGGACTGGCAACCAGATAGCGCCCTGTGCGTAGGTCGGCAGGCAAAGCGTCCGTACCGGTTTCAGGCACCTTTTCGCCGGCTTCCAGCAGCGGCTGCACGGACCAGTCGTGATTAAAAATAGCAATAATCTGCGCTACGACCGGCGCGTCGCTAATCAGCAGGCCCGTTTCCTGAATATGTTCCAGCGCCCGCCAGTCGAAATTCTGGCTGCCGACGAAGCTTTGTTTATCGTCTACTATCAGGTATTTCGCATGAATAATACCGCCAGCCAGCCGGGTGAAACGGATAACGCGGAAGGTGAGTCCGGGAATCGCTTTCAGTTGTGTTATCGTCTCCGGCGTGCTGAGCTTCAGCCCTTTTTCATCCATCAGGAAGCGGATTTTCACGCCGCGCTCGCCCGCCTGCCGCAGTGCCTCGATCGCTTTATCCAGCCTCGAACCCGGCTCGTTGGCGACGTAAAACTGAGCAATATCAATTTGCGTACGGGCGCGGGCAAATATCTCCTGCCACACCACGCTGCTGCTACGCAGATCCGATGCCGCCAGCGTGGTTTCTGCAGGTGCGTCATACACCAGTTCATAACCCGCCGTCACAAACTTTGTCTCAGCAAACGGGCTAATCAGCCGCAGCCCGCCGCACAGTAATCGTTTGCCCCGCTGCGCAAGGTCGCGCATAGCGGCGCATGCCGTTGTTGCGTGGCTCTGTAAAAGGATCGGGCCGTTGTACAGGCGTGGACGTCCGCAACAACGGCACCTTAAGTCATTCATTAATGTGCTCCATACGGTTCGGCAATAATTTATTGCGGCCAGGCTAACCAAGGCATACACAGGCAAACATGCATCACCACATTCACTACCTGAAGGCCACGCGAACAAACATGCATCGCCACATTCACTACCTGAAGGCCACGCGGGCAAACATGCATCACCACTTTCACTACCCGAAGGCCCATGCAGGCAAACATTCATCACCACATTCACTACCTGAAGGCCCACGCAGGCAAACATGCATCACCACATTCGCTATCTGAAGGCCATGCGGGCAAACATGCATCACCACATTCACTACCTGAAGGCCATGCGGGCAAACATTCATCGCCACTTCGCTATCTGAAGGCCACGCGGGCAAACATGCATCACCACACTTGCTATCTGAAGACCACGCAGGCAAGCATTCATCACCACATTCACTATCTGAAGGCCCACGCAGGCAAACATGCATCACCACACTTGCTATCTGAAGACCACGCAGGCAAACATTCTTCATCAGGCTTCATGCCCATCAGACGTTTGGTGTCCAGCATCAGGCCTGGCATAGCGCGCTACGCCTTCTTGATTTCATCCAGATAGTTGTAAATGGTGTAACGCGTCACGCCCAGCGCTTTTGCCGCTTTTTCCACCCCGCCGCGCACGATGAACAGACCTTTGTCCTGCATAGTGCGCACTATCGCTATCTTCTCTTTTTTCGACACTCCCGCTATCCCGGAAGACGGCATAGCGGAGCAAATAATTTCGTTCATGCGCGTTTCCAGGCTGGAAATTTCCTCTGCCGGCACGCTGGCAGGCAGCAGCTGCCGAAGCAGGGTTTGGGCTGTTTCCAGGGCAGAATGATCGGCGTTAAAGCACAGCGAAACCAACGGTTGATGGTTTTCGTCCCTGAACATAACGGTAGCGCTTTGCAGTGCCGTGCCGCGTACGCTGGTGGTGCGATAATCTTTAAAAACCTGCGGATTTTCACCGGTCGGCTTTTGCTCTAACAGCCCCAGAAAGCCCAAATCGTTTTCGGGCGCGCTCTGTAGCGGACTGCCAGGCTGGCGACCGGAGATATGACCGTTAATGATTTTTACCACCGAAGAAGCGGGTTGGGTCAGATCGTGCAGCACGATCTCCAGATGCTGGCCAGTAACCGACGCGAGCGCATCCATTACCGCACTCATCTCTTTAATCAACCGCGTTTTTTCTTCTTTACTGCTCATTGGCTTTTCTCCAGCGAAAACAGGTTATTACCCTGACTGCCATTTGGCAAAAAAATCAACGAAATGTTGATTGATCAATTTTTTGTTGATAATTTACCCTTATCGGTAGCGTGCTGCCTGGTATCCTTTGTGCCGGACGAGCCGGCCACCTCATCATTTGATGCGGGCAGGCTGCGCTTTCCTTTTTTCCTGCGTCGTTTCTTTTCATCAGCCTTCAGGAATAAAAATGCATCTACACCACACCACACCGCTTATTCCGTCACGTCCTCTGAGTCTGTTAGCCGGGCAGGACGTCTGGCTGAAAATGGAGGCGTTTCAGCCACCCGGTTCGTTTAAAATCCGCGGCATTGGGCTGGCCTGTCAGCACTATTTACGCCAGGGTGCCGAACGCTTTGTCTCCTCATCGGGTGGCAATGCGGGCATGGCGGTCGCCTGGGCTGGTCGTCAGCTGGGCGTGCCCGTTATCGTTGTGGTGCCCGAAACCACTTCCGCACGGGCCATTGAACTGCTGCGTCAGGAGAATGCGGACGTTATCATCCACGGCGCCTCCTGGCAGGAGGCTAACCAGTATGCGCAGTCGCTGCTGGGCAGCAAAGATGCTTTTTTGCATCCGTTTGACGATCCTTTGTTGTGGCAGGGCCATGCTACGATGATCGATGAGGTGGCCGCTACAGAGTGTAAACCTGACGTGGTAATCCTGTCGGTTGGCGGCGGCGGTTTGTTGAGCGGCGTGGTGGAAGGACTGCAGCGCAACGGCTGGCACGATGTTCCCGTAGTGGCCGTGGAAACCGAGGGGGCCGCCTCCTTCCACGCAGCGGTGCAGACCGGTCATACCGTTGAACTCGCCGCCATCAACAGCGTGGCGGGTTCGCTGGGGGCAAAACGGGTCAGCGAACAGGCGCTGCGCTGCGCTGCCACGCATCCCATCCACAGCGCGCTGGTCACTGACAGCCAGGCGATAGCGGCGTGCAGCCGTTTCCTGAACGATCACCGGGTGCTGACCGAGCCAGCCTGCGGGGCGAGCCTGGCAGTCGTTTATGATAGCCATCCGCTGCTGGCTGCGTTTCAGAAACCGCTGGTGATTGTTTGCGGCGGCGCGACCCTCACGGCGGAACAGCTCTGGCATCTTTCCGAAAAGCGTTAATGCCGGTAAATGCGTCTGGTAAAGCGAGCAGAAAACGCTAATCTTCTGATTTCATTAATAACAGGACAGAAGAAGCGCTATGGCAGATCGCGAGCATACCTATCAGGTAACCGTGGAGTGGATCGGTAATAAAGGAGAAGGTACCGAAAATTACCAGGCTTATGACCGCCTGTTTAAGGTGGCCGCCGGGGCTAAAGCAGATATCGCCGGTTCCTCCGATCCCGCTTTCCTTGGCGATGCCAGCCGGTGGAATCCGGAGGAGATGCTTCTGGCCTCCGCCTCTGCCTGTCACAAACTCTGGTATCTGCATCTGTGTGCAGAAGCAGGCATCAGCGTGCAGAGTTACAGCGACAAAGCGGAAGGTATCATGCTGGAAGCCACACGGGGTCGCTTTACCCGTATTATCCTGAAACCGCAGATTACGCTACGCGCGGGCGACGATATTGCGCTGGCGACAGCGCTGCATGAAAAAGCGCATGAACAGTGTTTTATCGCCAATTCGCTGAATTTTCCCGTTTTCTGTGAACCACACATCATCCACGCTTGAAAAAACGACATTATCGCAACCGGAGAAGTCATGGAGCTTTATTTTACCGAAGTTATCACTACCCACGTGGCGATTGAAAACTGGCTGGGTCAGGGAAGCGGCGACGTGCAGGCGCTGCTGAGCCGCTTTAACACGGACTTTATGATGATCCCGCCAACCGGGCGCTGCATGGACATAGCCAGCGTAAGTGACTTTTTTCTCGCCCAGGGCGGCAGCAGACCGGGGCTAACTATCGTGCTTGATGCGCTAACGCTGGTGGAAACATGGCCCGGCGGCGCGGTAGTTCGCTATCGGGAACGACAGAGCTGGTCTGGAGCAACCGCTACCGTGCGTTGGGCAACCGCCGTATTCAGACTGATTGAAGGGAAACCCCAGTGGCTTTCTCTGCATGAAACCTGGCAGGGTGAGTAACCGCGATGCCTCAACTGGCATTGTAGCGGTCAGCCGTCCGGGATCAGCATAATCATTTTCAGCGAACGGTTGCTGCTTAGCTGCCAGCTGAGATGGTGATAATGCTGTTCGCCAAGCTGCGGATGCCGGAAAATACGTTCGCCGCCTTCCCGCACGATAACCTGCTGTAGCGCCCAGAAGGCCCGAAACCTCTCGTTTCCCTGCATCCGGCCGACAAATTCATTCAGCGCCTCATCGTGCGGATAGTGCATGGTATCTGCGCGCAGTTCTGCCACAATCCTTTTTGCTCGCCCTTCCCAGTCTACAACCAGCCGTTGCGCCAGCGGATGCGTGAACATGAAAGCCATCATATTCGGCTGTTCATCCTTATCCAGCCAGCCCTCGAACA
>NZ_DALZCD010000220.1:0-7489 GCF_031978025.1 Erwinia sp. | reverse complement strand
GATCCAGGTGCAAACAACGAGCGGCGTCCGCACCCAGCAGTTAGATATCAGTAAGCCCGGCACCTGGCTTGTCAATCCGGGCTCCTGAACGCGTGGCTTAGCCTACCAGGTCGTTGTGATACACCTGAAGATCGCGCACACGCTGTACCAGATCGGTCAGGCAGTCGTCATAAAGGCCACGCCTTTTCAGCTCCTGTTCCAGCGAGAAAAGGTATTGCGCGTTAGTGCCTAAAGGGCCGCTGGCGTGGGCAATCAGCGGCGCGATGGTTTGCGGGCAGGAGTCGGCTTCATAAAGCGCATGGCGAGGATCCATAACAAAGGCGAGTGCCGTCACGCTGCGGCCGTCTGCCAGCTTTAATTCGCACCAGGTCGGCAGATAACAGCCGGTGACCATCTCACGCTTCCACAGCAATTCCAGCTCCTCAGCCAGCTTCGCTTCCGGCAGACGGAAGGCCAGCCCGGTAGTGCTGCCGCCCTCTTTTAACGCCAGCATCCGCCCCGGCTGCTGCGCAGTACCGCGACCGGCAGTCAGGCGCAGACAGAAGGCGCGATGCCAACCGTTTAACGTCCCTTCTGCGACCTCATCAGATTCGAAGACCGGGTTCCACATCAGCGAACCATAGCCGAAAATCCATACCGGACTGTGATCGGGACGGCAGGCCAGAGTGGCTGCCAGCGAAGCCGCTCGCTGCTCACAGGTCCACAACAGCGATTCCTCAATGGCGCCAAAGGCCGTTTTGCAATCTGCTTTGGCCAGGAAGTCTCTTGTTAACATTCACCTTCTCCGCTACTGCCCATTCCCTGCTTGTTTTTTGAAATGTCCGCGTCGTTACGCTTAATCTGACCTTAAGTCATTTCGGGCGTGGCAATCAAGTTTGAAGCGCGTCGCAAAAGAATAAATTTACCTTAGATTTATCATCGGCGGCATAACAGGGAACTTCAGGGTGACAGCAGAGAAAATTATGAGGGAGTAAAAACGGGGCCGCTCAGGGCGAACGGTCCCACGGCGTTCAGCGCTTTTTATGCCACTTGTCATCATCGCCTTTTTCATACTGATGCTTAACCGCTGACCACGCTACTTTGTGCGCGACTTCTTCGCGTGACTCCTCGCCCCGACGATCTTTTTTCTCTTTGTATTCGTCCCAGGCGCTGTTAAAAGCTTCCTGATAGATATCCTGCGCGTGTGCAGGCAGCACATTTTTCACGTTATCAGGCAGGGAATCTCTTGAACTATAGGGCATTATTCATTTCCTCTTAGCAGAAACGTTAAGTCTGGAACAAAAACGCCCACCCTACCAGTTGATCTTTTTTGTCATTGATAATGCATAATGCATGCGTAACGCCCTTTTAATCAGATTATCGCGCCATTTACCTATCGAAAAATGCGAAATAAATGAAATGAATAAATTAAAAAAATATTATAAATCAACAGATTGAATAATAAACTGATCATTAAGCGCTTTATGCGATTTTATTCCTGAATGCAGGTAAAATCGTGTAAAGTTTACCGTTGGTTAACCTTGCTGCCGTTACACTGTGTCCGGTTGTTATATAATCAATTCTCACCGTTGCGGTTTTGCCTGTGTCGCAGCCGGACGGTCAGCAAAGGAAATAGTGCCTATGAGTGTGCAAGAAAGCGTCAGAACACGCCACAAAGAATCCACCCTGATCCTGCCGCTTGTGGCGTTGGTGATCCTCTGGTTTTGGGGGGCGTCCGAGTCCTTGCCAGCTATTATCGGCATTAACTTACTGGCGCTGGTGGCGATTCTGAGCAGCGCATTCAGCGTGGTCCGCCATGCCGACGTGCTCGCACATCGTCTCGGCGAGCCTTACGGGTCGCTGATTTTAAGCCTCTCGGTCGTTATTCTGGAAGTCAGCCTGATTTCCGCACTGATGGCCACGGGCGATGCCGCCCCGATGCTGATGCGCGATACCCTGTATTCTATCGTCATGATCGTGACCGGCGGACTGGTGGGTTTTGCACTGCTGCTGGGCGGGCGCAAATTTGCCACTCAGTATGTCAACCTTGCTGGCGTAAAACAGTATCTTATCGCTATTTTTCCGCTGGCCGTGCTGGTGCTGGTTTTTCCTAATGCGCTCCCCGAAGGTAATTTCAGCGTCGGTCAGTCGCTGCTGATTTCCGCTATTTCGGCGGCCATGTACGGCGTTTTTCTGCTGATTCAGACCAAAACGCACCAAAGCCTGTTTGTTTATGAGCATGAAGACGAGGGCGACGATCCGCAGCACGGTAAGCCTTCCGCCCATTCCAGCATCTGGCATACCTGCTGGCTGCTGGTGCATCTGGTGGCCGTAATTGCCGTCACTAAGATGGATTCCAATACGCTGGGTGCACTGCTGACCGAGTTGAATGCGCCTGAACAGTTCACCGGTTTTCTGGTGGCGTTGCTGATCCTCTCTCCGGAAGGACTGGGTGCCATCAAGGCGGTGCTGGCTAATCAGGTACAGCGTGCCATGAACCTCTTTTTCGGATCGGTGCTGGCGACGATTTCGCTGACCGTACCGACGGTGACGATTATCGCCACGCTGACCGGTCAGGATCTGGTCTTCGGCCTTGAGCCGCCGCAGATGGTGATTATGCTGGCCTCACTGCTGCTTTGTCAGATCTCTTTCTCGACCGGCAGAACCAATGTGTTGAACGGCGCGGCACATCTGGCCCTGTTTATTGGCTACCTGATGACGGTGATGCTGTAGACGCTACGGAGTAAAGCCGCGTGCCTTAAGGCAGAATGGATAACGGCTCTGCGGTTTCAGGGAGGGTGCGAATTGACTGCCGGGTCTGTAGTTACAGTGTGCGAGGCAGGCGCAATCACAACAGGCCGGTACTGTAGTACCGGCCTGATTTTTTATCAGCTGCTGGTATCCAGCGCCGGGAAGTTCTTCACCAGATCGTCAATGGCTTTAATCTGCATCAGGAAAGGCTCCAGCTTGTCCAGCGGCAGGGCGGACGGGCCGTCGCATTTCGCATTGGCCGGATCCGGGTGCGCCTCGATAAACAAACCGGCCAGGCCTACCGCCATACCGGCACGCGCCAGCTCGGTAACCTGACCACGACGACCGCTGGAGGCCGCACCAAACGGGTCGCGGCACTGTAACGCGTGCGTGACGTCGAAAATGACCGGGCTGCCGTTGGAAACCTGCTTCATTACGTTGAAGCCCAGCATGTCCACCACCAGGTTGTCATAGCCGAAGTTCGCGCCACGATCGCACAGGATGATTTTCTCGTTGCCGCCTTCAGCAAACTTCTCAACGATATTGCCCATCTGGCCAGGGCTGACAAACTGCGGCTTCTTGACGTTAATAACCGCGCCGGTTTTTGCCATCGCTTCTACCAGGTCGGTCTGACGCGCCAGGAAAGCCGGCAGCTGGATAACATCCACCACTTCGGCAACCGGCTGCGCCTGGCTGGCTTCGTGCACGTCGGTAATGACCTTCACGCCAAAAGTCTGCTTCAGCTCCTGAAAAATCTTCATGCCCTCTTCCAGACCCGGCCCGCGATAAGAGCGAATCGAAGAACGGTTAGCCTTGTCAAACGAGGCCTTGAACACGTAAGGGATGCCCAGCTTCTGGGTCACGGTGACGTAATGCTCACAGATACGCAGCGCGAGATCGCGCGATTCCAGCACGTTCATGCCGCCAAACAGCACGAACGGCAGATCGTTTGCAACTTTCACATCACCAATGCTAACGACTTTTTGTTTCATCTCTTCGCCTTATTCTTTGTTTAACAGATTAGTGCAGCGTGATCTGTTTCTGTTCAATCGAGTGGATCTGTAATTTAATCATTTCGCTGACCGGATCTTCCGGGCACTGTTCAACAAAATAGGTCAGATCGCTTACCGCAACATGCTCGCAGTCCAGCTGCGCGAAAATCAGCCCGCGGTCGCGGATTTCATAAGGATCGTCCGGGTCCATATTGACCAGCACCTGGCTGACCTGCAGCGCCAGCTCCATCTGCTTCTCTTCCATCAGCGCGGCTTTCAGCGTGTCCAGCATCTTGTTCAGTACCAGCTGCGGCTCGGCTTCCTGCAGATCATCATCGTACAGCTCGGCGACCGGGCCGATATTGCCCTTCAGCCAGACTTCCAGGGTATGCTCATCCAGCGTTTCGCCGTTAAACGGATTGATCAGCCACATCTCTTCATCAATCCAGTCGGCCCGCAAAATAAGCTGCGTGGGAAAGATAACCGGCATCAGCGGCAGCGACAGTTCGTGAGCAATATGCAGGAAAATCACGCCCAGCGACACGGCCGTGCCCTGGCGGGTTTTCAGCACGTTATCCAGCCACAGCGTATCTGAGAGACGATAGACGCCGCTCGCGCCGCCGAAGCCCCACCGCTTCCAGAACAGCTCAATTAATTTTTCCAGCTGCAGATCCTGCTCCAGCTGTAATGGAATGGTGGCGCGCGCCTCTTTAACCAGCTCCGCCAGCTGCTTTTCTACGTCTTCAGCAGGAAAGTCAGGACGGATGGCCAGCGTGGCCGCAATTACCGCCTCGCACAGCGGGGTCGCTGTGCCTTCATCAGTTGCTATCGACGTCATACACTCCCCAACAATGGCATTTTTGTGGTGGCCAGGTGGTAAATAATTACCAGCATCGCGGCCGCCACGATAAAAGCTATCCAGCGCGTTTTTTGCGCGCGTGGTTTGCGCCCGAGGGCAATAAAGCCAAGCGCGATATAGATAATAACGCCAAACAGCTTTTCAGTCAGCCATGCGCCCTGAGGCGTGAAGGGATAAAAGTGCGTTATTGCTACCAGCATCGCGCCAGAAAGCAGCAGCAGCGTGTCGTTGAGATGGGGCACGATGCGTACCCAGCGTTTTTGCAGCATCGATGAGCCGGTCTGGAGCCAAATGAAACGCAGCAGAAACAGCGTAGCGGTAAGGATTACCGTCAGCAGATGCAAATTTTTTACAGCACTGTACCAGTCAGCCATTTATTTTCCCTCGTTCAGGCCTTTTGTGCATAAGTCACGCGGTCATTATCGCCATAATCACGAGCGGTAGCCACATGAGTAAAACCGGCCGCCTGCAGAATAGCCTGCACTTTTTGCGCCTGTTGCCAGCCGTGCTCGACCAGCAGCCAACCGCCCGGCAGCAGCGCCTGTCCGGCCTGAGCGGCAATGATTTTGATGTCGGCCAGGCCGCCTTCCGCCGCTACCAGCGCGCTTTGCGGTTCAAAACGCACGTCGCCCTGCCGCAGATGTTCGTCGGCTTCATCAATATAGGGCGGATTGCTGACGATAACGGCAAAGCGTTCGCCTGCCAGTGCGCTGAACCAGTTACTGAGTCGGAAAGCAGCATTGTGGATACCCAGGCGTTGCGCATTGCGCTGCGCCAGCTCAACGGCGCCCTGAATGCGATCGACGCCGATAATCTGACAGTCGGGACGTTCACTGGCGATAGCCAGGGCAACCGCGCCGGTGCCGGTACCTAAATCCAGTATCGACGCCGGTTCGGCAGGGAGACGTGCCAGCGCCTGCTCCACCAGCAGTTCAGTATCGGGACGAGGAATAAGCGTATCGGGGGAAACGCTGAGCGGCAGCGACCAGAATTCTCGCTCACCGGTCAGGTAAGCAATCGGCTCGCCCTTTGCGCGGCGAGCCAGCAGCGCAGCCAGGCGCTCCTGCTCGCTTTGGGTCAGCGTCGTCTCGTCAAAAGCGATCAGCCAGCTGCGGGCGCGGCCGGTGACAAAACCCAGCAGGATCTCCGCGTCTCTTTTCGGGCTTTCACTGCCCGCCAGTTCGGTGATGGCCCCTTTCAGCCACTGGCGAATGTCCATTACTCCTGCTCGGACAGGGCGGCCAGCTGGTCTGCCTGATACTCCTGCACCACAGGCTCAATCAGCATATCCAGCTTGCCCTGCATCGCTTCGTCCAGACGGTAGATGGTCAGGTTAATGCGGTGGTCGGTAATACGACCCTGCGGATAGTTATAGGTACGGTTGCGATCGGAGCGGTCCCCGCTACCCAGCAGGTTGCGGCGCGTTGAGGCCTCTTCCTGCTGACGACGGGCGCTCTCGGCTGCACGGATGCGGGAGCCCAGCACGGCCAACGCTTTGGCTTTGTTTTTGTGCTGCGAACGCTCGTCCTGACACTCCACCACAATGCCGGTAGGCAAGTGGGTAATACGAATAGCGGAGTCGGTGGTGTTAACGTGCTGTCCACCCGCGCCCGATGAACGAAAGGTATCAATTTTCAGGTCGCTCGGGTTGATATCCGGCAGCTCGGCTTCCGGCACTTCCGGCAGCACGGCGACGGTACAGGCCGACGTGTGAATACGGCCCTGCGATTCCGTTTCCGGCACGCGCTGCACGCGATGACCGCCAGACTCAAACTTCAGGCGGCCATAGGCGCCTTCACCGATGATTTTCGCGATCACTTCTTTATAACCGCCGTGCTCGCCCTCGTTGGCGCTCATCACTTCCACCTTCCAGCGGCGCGATTCCGCATAGCGGCTGTACATGCGGAACAGATCACCGGCAAAAATGGCCGCTTCGTCGCCGCCGGTACCGGCCCGCACTTCCACATAACAGTTACGTTCGTCGTCCGGATCTTTCGGCAGCAGCAGCACCTGTAACTCTTGCTCCAGCTGTTCGCAGACCTCACGCGCCTCTTTAAGCTCTTCCTGCGCCATATCGCGCATTTCCGCATCGTTCAGCATCTCTTCGGCGGTGGCGATATCGTCCTGATTCTGCTGCCAACGACGGAAACACTGGCTGACATCGGTCAACTGCGCATACTCACGCGACAGCGCGCGAAAACGCTCCTGATCGGCAATCACGCCAGCATCGCCCAGCATCGCCTCGACTTCCTCGTGGCGTTCCTGCAAGGCTTCCAGTTTGGCAACAATAGAAGGCTTCATGAATATTCCCTGTATATAAAAAGGTAAAAACGCTACAGCCCCAGGCCGTCGCGTAAAATCTGCAGGCGTTCATCATCGCCGTCGCGGGCAGCCTGCTGAAGGGATTTGGTTGGGGCGTGGATCAGCTTGTTGGTGAGCTTATGGGCCAGCTCACGCAGCACGGCCTGCGCATCCGCACCCTGAGCAAGCGCCGCCAGGGCGCGCTCTTCCAGCTCGGCGCGCACCTGGTCGGCCTGGGAGCGATAGTCGCGGATAGTCTGGCTGGCGCTTTGCGCGCGCAGCCACGACATAAACTCGTCGCTTTCCTGCACCACGATTGTTTCGGCCTGTACGGCAGCAGCCTTACGCTGTGCCATATTGCTTTCAATGATCGCCTGCAGATCGTCCACGCTGTAAAGATAAGCGTTGGGCAGCTTGCCCACTTCCGGCTCCACGTCGCGCGGTACGGCAATGTCCACCAGCAGCATGGGCTGATTACGGCGCTGTTTCAGCGCGCGCTCCACCATCCCTTTACCGATAATCGGCAGCGGGCTGGCGGTGGAACTGATGATAATGTCGGCTTCTGCCAGACGCGAATCGATCTCCGCTAAACCAATGACTTCCGCAT
>NZ_DALZCD010000219.1:0-7503 GCF_031978025.1 Erwinia sp. | reverse complement strand
GGGCGCCACTGGGGCTGGTCGACTTTAATGATGTGGCGTACTGGCCGCAGATCCAACGCGTACTCCACTGGGCTAAAGAGCATGTGACCTCCACGCTTTTTGTTTGCTGGGCAGTGCAGGCCGCGTTAAATATCCTGTATGGCATTCCTAAACAGACGCGTGATAAAAAGCTGTCGGGCGTTTATGAACATCGCATTTTGCATCCGCACGCACTGCTGACGCGTGGGTTTGACGATACCTTTTTAGCGCCACACTCGCGCTATGCCGATTTCCCGACGCATCTGTTACGTGATTATACGGATCTGGAGATTTTTGCCGAATCGGAAGAGACCGGTGCCTATTTGTTCGCCAGCAAAGATAAACGTCTGGCTTTTGTCACCGGCCATCCGGAATACGATGCGCTTACGTTGTCCGGCGAATATCACCGTGACTATGAAGCTGGGCTGCATCCGGAGGTTCCCTGCAATTACTTTCCGCAGAATAACCCGGAACTTCCGCCTCGTGCCAGCTGGCGTAGCCACGGTAATCTGCTGTTTTCCAATTGGCTGAACTACTACGTTTACCAGATTACACCGTTCGATCTGCGCCACATGAATCCCACGTTGGAATAATGTAAAGGGGGCCAGCTGCTATGCTGGCCTTTTAATTAGTGTAGAGAGGAAAAAATTAATTACTGGTTAGCTAAAATTGCGGTCTGCGCGACTTGTTATTAAGCTGATTAATGTTTTTCTGGTGTGCTAAACAGCGAGTAGAGTGCTCACGTTCACTCGCTACCTTTTTGATTTTCTCTTCCGATAAGCTATTCACTTCCCACTTCCCACTTCCCACTTCCCACTTCCCACTTCTTATATAATAAATTATTTTCCGTGCATGCTATCAATCAATTAGTTCATTAAATCAGTAGCTTAATTATTTTTTAAGGTGAATTTACTGCGGTATTGAGCCGTGATAAATGAAAATCAGCTAAAGAAAATAGCAACATAGCTAGCAACCCTGTTGCTAAATAACATCCTTCTCCTTCTCCTTCTCCTTCTCCTTCTCCTTCTCCTTCTCCTTCTCTTTCTCCTTTCAACCTCTTTTTCCCGTTCTTTTCAGGCTCTTCACGGGACGCCTCTGAAGAGTTCATATAATTCTGTATGAATATCTTAGAGTGATATTTGTCACGTCATTTTATAAGAGTCATACAACCGTTATGAAACTCAACATATCCCGCTCGGCTCGCTTCTACGTGATGAAAACTTATGCCAGTATACTGATTGACATAGTGCCGCAGGGTGACAAAGAGGCCAGAGTGAGCAACAGAACAGAAGCGCTGCAACAGCAGCTGGCAAAACGCATCATGTTGCTTGATGGCGGCATGGGGACCATGATCCAAAGCTATCGCCTGAGCGAAGAGGATTTTCGCGGTGAGCGATTTGCTGACTGGCAGAGCGACCTGAAAGGCAATAACGATCTGCTGGTGCTGACGCGTCCCGACGTGATAAGCGAGATCCACCATGCCTATCTGCAGGCGGGCGCAGACATTCTGGAAACCAACACTTTCAATGCTACCTCTGTGGCAATGGCGGATTACCGGATGGAATCGCTGTCGGCGGAAATCAATTACGTCGCCGCGAAGCTGGCCCGTGAATGTGCCGATGCCTGGACCACCCGCACGCCAGCAAAGCCGCGCTATGTTGCAGGCGTTTTGGGGCCGACTAATCGCACCTGTTCTATTTCACCGGACGTTAACGATCCTGCCTTTCGCAACATCACTTTCAATCAGCTGGTCGAAGCCTACCGTGAATCAACGAAGGCGCTGATAGCGGGCGGTGTCGATATCATTATGATCGAAACCGTTTTTGATACGTTGAACGCCAAAGCAGCCATTTTCGCGGTACAAAGCGAATTTGACGAGCAGGGCATTACGCTGCCGCTGATGATTTCGGGCACTATTACCGATGCATCCGGTCGTACCCTTTCCGGGCAGACTACGGAAGCTTTTTATCATTCGCTACGTCATGGACAACCGCTCTCTTTCGGGCTGAACTGCGCACTGGGGCCGGACGAGCTGCGCCAGTATGTGGCAGAGCTGTCGCGCATTGCAGAAAGCTACGTGTCCGCGCATCCCAATGCTGGCCTGCCGAACGCCTTTGGTGAATACGATCTGGACGCTGACATCATGGCGCAGCAAATAGGGGAATGGGCACGGTCGGGTTTTTTAAATATTGTTGGCGGCTGCTGCGGTACTACTCCGGCACATATTGCCGCGATGGCCGCTGCGGTGGAAGGCGTAACGCCTCGCCAGTTGCCGGATCTGCCCGTGGCCTGTCGTCTTTCCGGCCTTGAACCGTTAAACATCAGCGCCGACACGCTGTTCGTTAACGTGGGTGAGCGTACCAATGTGACCGGCTCGGCAAAATTTAAGCGTCTGATCAAAGAGGAGAAGTACAACGAGGCGCTGGAAGTCGCATTGCAGCAGGTAGAAAGCGGCGCGCAGATCATTGATATCAATATGGACGAGGGCATGCTGGATGCAGAGGCGGCGATGGTGCGTGTCCTTAACTTGATTGCTGGCGAACCGGACATCGCGCGCGTGCCGGTAATGATTGATTCCTCTAAATGGGAGGTTATTGAGAAAGGCCTGCAATGTATTCAGGGCAAGGGCATCGTTAACTCTGTTTCGATGAAGGAAGGCGTGGAAGCCTTTATCCACCATGCTCGTCTTGTGCGACGTTATGGCGCAGCGATGGTAGTGATGGCATTTGATGAAGTTGGCCAGGCGGATACGCGCGAACGTAAAATCGACATCTGCCGCCGTGCCTACCGCATCCTGACGCAAGATGTTGGCTTCCCGCCGGAAGATATCATTTTCGACCCTAATATTTTCGCGGTTGCTACCGGCATTGAAGAGCACAACAACTACGCGATGGATTTCATCGGTGCCTGTGAAGATATTAAACGAGAATTGCCGTATGCAATGATCTCAGGCGGCGTTTCCAACGTCTCCTTCTCTTTCCGGGGTAACGATCCGGTACGCGAAGCTATTCACGCGGTTTTCCTCTATTACGCTATTCGCAACGGTATGGATATGGGGATAGTCAACGCCGGACAGCTGGCTATCTATGACGATTTGGCACCCGCGTTACGTGATGCAGTAGAGGATGTGGTGCTTAACCGGCGTGAAGACAGTACCGAGCGGCTACTGGCTCTTGCGGAAGAATATCGGGGCAGTAAAGCAGGCGACGAAAACAAACCGCAGGCGGAATGGCGCCGCTGGGAAGTCGGGAAACGGCTGGAATATTCATTGGTTAAAGGGATTACCGAGTTTATCGAAGAGGATACCGAGGCCGCTCGCCAGCAGGCAAGTCGCCCGATTGAGGTGATCGAAGGGCCGCTAATGGCAGGTATGAACGTGGTTGGCGATCTGTTTGGCGAAGGCAAAATGTTCCTGCCGCAGGTGGTGAAATCGGCAAGAGTAATGAAGCAGGCTGTCGCTTATCTCGAGCCTTACATTGAAGCGAGTAAAGAGAAGGGCAGCACTAACGGCAAAATCGTACTGGCTACGGTAAAAGGTGATGTTCATGACATTGGTAAGAACATCGTCGGCGTGGTTCTGCAATGCAACAACTACGAGATTATCGATCTGGGCGTGATGGTGCCCGGTGATAAAATCCTTAAAACGGCCAGAGAACAGCATGCCGATATTATTGGTTTATCGGGGCTGATTACGCCGTCGCTGGATGAAATGGTCAACGTGGCGAAAGAGATGGAGCGACAGGGCTTTACGCTGCCGCTGCTTATCGGCGGCGCGACCA
The DNA here is from genome assembly GCF_031978025.1 of Erwinia sp. Lineage (NCBI taxonomy): Bacteria > Pseudomonadati > Pseudomonadota > Gammaproteobacteria > Enterobacterales > Erwiniaceae > Erwinia > Erwinia sp. The sequence goes on along the minus strand of NZ_DALZCD010000219.1, from coordinate 3,706 downwards.
CCTCCAAAGCGCACACGGCGGTAAAAATCGAGCAAAACTACAGCGGCCCCACGGTTTACGTACAAAATGCTTCGCGCACGGTCGGCGTGGTTTCAGCACTGCTTTCCGCCACGCAGCGTGGGGACTTCGTCGTCCGCACGCGTAAAGAATATGAAACGGTGCGTATCCAGCATGGACGTAAAAAACCGCGTACGCCGCCGGTTTCGCTGGCGGCGGCAAGGGCTAACGCAGGGAGACTGGATTGGGAAAACTATACGCCACCGGTCCCCCATCAGCTGGGCGTGAGCGAAGTAAGCGCGACCATTGAAACGCTGCGGCACTATATCGACTGGACGCCATTTTTTATGACCTGGTCGCTGGCGGGTAAATACCCACGTATCCTGGAAGATGAGGTGGTTGGCGACGAAGCGAAACGGCTCTTCGCCGAGGCAAATGCGATGCTGGATGAGCTGAGCGCGAAGCAGGCGCTTACACCTCGAGGGGTGGTAGGGATTTTCCCGGCTAATCGCGTCGGCGACGATATCCATATTTACCGCGACGAGGCGCGCCGTCATGTACTGCAAGTCAGCCATCACTTACGTCAGCAGACTGAAAAAACGGACTTCGCCAATTACTGCCTGGCCGATTTTGTGGCACCGGTCTCCAGCCACAAAGCGGACTATCTGGGCGCGTTTGCCGTTACGGGCGGCCTGGAGGAGGATTCGCTGGCGCAAGCGTATGACGCAGCCCATGACGACTACAACAAAATTATGGTGAAAGCACTGGCAGATCGTCTGGCAGAAGCGTTCGCGGAATACCTGCATGAGCGAGTCCGTAAGGTGATTTGGGGGTTCGCACCTACGGAGAACCTGAGCAACGAAGAGCTGATCCGCGAGAACTACCAGGGTATCCGTCCGGCTCCGGGTTATGCGGCCTGTCCGGAACATACCGAGAAAGCGACTATCTGGCAGCTGCTGGATGTAGAGGCCCACACCGGCATGAAGCTGACGGAGTCTTTCGCCATGTGGCCCGGCGCGTCGGTTTCCGGCTGGTACTTCAGCCATCCGCAAAGTAAATATTTTGCCGTGGCCCAGCTGCAGCGAGATCAGATCGAAGACTATGCACGGCGTAAAGGCATGACGGTCAGCGAAGTTGAGCGCTGGCTGGCCCCAAATTTGGGCTATGACGCTGACTGATTATCACCAGGGCCGCTGTGCCCTGTTTTATGCCCGCCTTTTTCATCCCCTGCCAGGCTGATGCCCCTTTTCCGATGCCGGGCCGATAATATGACGCTGATTAAAAAGATTTTTCGCCAGAGCGACTAAACTTAGGGCAACAGTCTGTCATCAGGACTAAAGCTATTATGTATGAATATTTAAGAGGCTGATATCCGTGCTGACCCTACTTAATTTACTTTCTGCCGTGGCGCTGCTGGTCTGGGGAACGCATATTGTTCGTACCGGCATTATGCGAGTTTACGGCGCCGATCTTCGTCGTGTGCTCAGCCGTAGCGTGGCAAAAAAACCGATGGCTTTCGTAGCAGGTATCGGTGTAACCGCGCTGGTGCAGAGCAGCAATGCCACCACCATGTTGGTAACGTCGTTTGTGGCGCAGGAGCTGGTGGGATTGACGCCCGCGCTGGTGATCATTTTGGGCGCGGACGTGGGCACCGCGTTAATGGCACGTATTCTTACCTTTGACCTTTCCTGGCTGTCGCCGCTGTTTATTTTCTTTGGCGTTGTCTTTTTTCTGGGCCGCAAGCAAACGCGCGCTGGTCAGCTTGGCCGCACCAGTATTGGGCTGGGGTTGATCCTGCTGGCGTTACAGCTGATTGTCGCAGCGGCGAGGCCGATTACTCAGGCGGCAGGCGTGCAGGTTATCTTCTCCTCGCTGACTGGCGACGTGATGCTGGATGCGCTGATTGGCGCCGTGTTTGCCATTATCAGTTACTCCAGTCTGGCGGCGGTGCTCATTACCGCCACGCTGACCGCGACCGGCGTTATCTCCTTCAAAGTGGCGCTGTGTCTGGTTATCGGTGCGAACTTAGGCAGCGGCCTGTTGGCCATGCTGAACAACAGCGGCTCGAACGCCGCCGGCAAGCAGGTGGCGCTGGGTAGCCTGTTGTTTAAATTTATCGGCTCGCTCATGGTGTTACCCTTTATCGATCTGTTGGCGGTCTGGCTACAAAAACTGCCGGTCAATGACGAAGAGCTGGTGATCTTTTTCCACGTGTTCTACAACCTGATCCGCTGCCTGGTGATGGTGCCTTTTACCGATCTGATGGCCGATCTATGCCAGCGTATTATTCGTGAGGAGCCGGAAACGGATCTGCGGCTGAAGCCGAAACATCTGGACAGCAGCGCGCTGGATACGCCCGCACTGGCGTTGGCCAATGCTTCACGAGAAACGCTGCGCATAGGCGACGTGCTGGAACAGATGCTGACCAGCTTCAGTAAAGTGATGCACGGCGAGCTGCGTGAAGAGCGGGAAATCCGGCGGCTGGATGACGATGTTGACGTGCTTTACACCGCCATCAAGCTCTACCTGGCGCAGATGCCCAAAGAAGATCTGCCGGAAGAGGATTCACGTCGCTGGGCGGAAACCATCGAAATGGCGCTGAACCTGGAAATGGCGGGCGATATTCTGGAGCGTATGGGCGGCGAGGTGGTGGACAAATCGCTGAACGCGCACCGGGCTTTTTCGGTGGAAGGCGTGGGCGAACTGGATTCGCTGCTGGAGCAGCTCAACGCTAACCTGCGCCTTAGCCTGTCAGTATTTTTATCGCGTGACATCACCAGCGCCAAGCGGCTGCGGCGCGCCAAGCACCGTTTCCGCATTACGACTCGCCGCTATTCGCATAAGCATGTCGATCGGCTGCACCAGCATAACGTACAGAGTATAGAAACCAGTTCGCTGCATCTGGGTCTGTTGGGCGATATGAAAAGGCTGAACTCGCTATTTTGTGCGGTAGCCTATAGCGTACTGGAGCAGCCTGACGACACAAGGGATGAGGAATAGTGCCCCCCGCCAGCGCGCGGGGGGATGAAGACTATTTTTTGATAGGTTTGCTGGACCAGTAGCCTGCCAGCAGCGACCCGGAGAGGTTGTGCCAGACGGAAAACAGTGCACCCGGCAGGGCGGCCAGCGGGGAGAAGTACAGCTTGCCCAGCGTCGCCGCCAGCCCGGAGTTCTGCATGCCGACCTCCAGTGCCAGCGTGCGGCAGGTAGACTCATCGAAGCCAAACAGCTTGCCACCCCAGTAACCGCCCAGCAGGCCGATGGCGTTATGCAGGATCACCGCGGCAATCACCATCAATCCTACCGAACCGATAAAGCCCTGGCTGCCCGCCACCACGGCGCTGATAATCAGCAGAATGCAGACCATCGAAAAGGCGGGCAGATAAGGTTCCACACGCCGAACCACGCCGTGCATAGTGTGGTGAACAATCAGGCCAATGCCGATCGGCACTACGACGATTTTGACGATGCTCAGCAGCATGCCAACGACATCTACCTGAATATGCGTATCCACATAAAGCTTAGTAAGCAGCGGCGTGGCGAACACGCCTACCAGCGCGGACACGGACGAGATCGTCACCGACAGCGCTACGTCGCCTTTAGCCAGATAGATCATCACGTTAGAAGCTGTCCCGCTGGCCACGCTGCCGACGAGGATCATACCCGCCGCCAGATCAGGCGGCATCTTAAAGAGCTTTGCCAGCGCCCA
>NZ_DALZCD010000218.1:0-7528 GCF_031978025.1 Erwinia sp. | reverse complement strand
GCCGCAATGACAATGACAGAACCCATTTTTTTTTCGTTAATAGACATACTGCTTTCCTTTCTCTTCTTATTGATAAAAATGCGGAAACATCCGCGATAAAAATACAACCCGGCCCGGGAGTCAGCGGCAGACCTCCTGCGCCTGAGTGACCGGGGCCTGCAGCGCCTTCGCCGGGAGGTGGTAGTGCACGGTGCACTGCTGATCAGAACTGTTCCCCCACTTCGCCGTCAGGACACCCTGCTGTGGCAGGCCTGTCAGCCACACCTGGCCGTTGTCACCGACCAGCCCGCTGCTACTGCCACCTTCTGCACTCACCGGCGTCCCGAAAGGTAGGGGGGCGCCGTTGTGCATCAGCGTCAGCAGGCCGCGAATACCTGTACGGGCGATAAAGCTGGCCCTGACCACGGCCCCGCGTGTCGGTACGACACGAGTAACAGCGTTATCAATGTCCGTGTGGTCATCCAGCTCGCTGACGTCCAACGCCACCCGGTTTTCCCGATATGCCCCGGCATATGGCACCGCCGTGTAGCCACGCCAGTCGGTGTGAATCCCTGTGCCGTTTTCCACCGGCAACCCTGCCGCGCCCGGCGCGGCAACCAAAATACTGGTCTCGCCCAGCGGCTGGCTCAGGGTCAAGCCACCGCTGTGCAGTATTGCTCCACCCGATATCCCGTAGCGCACCTGACGATAGTCGCGACTGTAGCCGTACCCCAGTGAAGCGTTACCGACCCCGCCCTGATAGCTCAGGCTGGCATCCCCGCTGGTTCCGTTGTCACGGTCATAGCCCTGAGAAACACTCCAGCCCAGATTGTTCCCCTCCAGTGCCGTTCCGCTGAGTCCGGCCTGATGCGTAACGTGCCCGTCAGCGCTCTGACCTGCACTGTAGGTGGCCATCATCTGATGGCTGTGTTCGGTAATGCTGCCGGAAGACAGCAGGCTATCCAGCGGCACCGAGGTGGTGAGCCAAAGCGTTCTGTCGGCCCCAGGTTGACCGCTGATGCGGCTGTAGCCCCAGGAAAGGCTGTAGCTGGCAGGCCCCAGGGTACTGCTGAAGCCGGCCTGCATCGTGTCGGTCTTTGCGCTGTCCTGCCAGTAGGTCTGATGACTACCCGTGACATAAAGTGAGCCGAGCTTACCCAGTCGCTGGGAGAGGCTGAGCTGGATGCGCTCCCGCTTGTTGCTGTAAAGACTGTAGTGGTCCGCCCAGTTGGGTTTCACCGGCCGGCCGGCAGCGTCGACGGCGTCATCATCGTGCAGCCAGCCCGACATGTTCTTCAGCGCGGTTTCGTCCAGGGTGTGAAAACCCTGGGTGGAATAACGGTAGCCAGCCAGCTGGACCGTGGTGCCGGTGGAAACCAGCGAGCGTCCGTACATAAACCGCAGGGACTGGCCCTTAGGCCGGGAGCCGTCCGCCAGCGTACTGTCGGCATGAGTTACATCGGCCGATACCGCACCCCATACGCCCATATTGAGCCCTGCCCCCACCGCAATTGCCCGATAACTGTCAGCAAGCTGGGTTCCACCGTAGGCCGTGATGTTGTGAGGCAGCCCCCAGAGCAGCGTGCCCTGAGCAAACGATGGCGCACTGTAACGGTCACTGCTGTTGCGGTAACGGCCCGCAACAATGCCATAGCGGACATGTCCCTGGCGCTGAAGCACGGGAAGGGATGAATAAGGCACGGTAAAGATGTGTTTTGCGCCGTCCGCTTCCGTAACGGTCACCTCCAGGTCCCCGCCGGACGAGACCGGGTAGAGGTCCCGGATGACGAACGCGCCGGGTGCCACAAAGGTGCGGTAAATCTCGTGGCTATTCTGGCGAACGCTGACCTGTGCGTTGCTGTTCGCTGTTCCCCGGATGACGGGCGCGTAGCCGCGCATGGTGTCCGGATACATATCGTCATCCGTGGCAAGCCGCACACCGCGGAACGAGAGGGAATCAAACACATCCCCGCCCGTGTAGCCGTCCCCGACGGTCAGCCCGCTCCGCCAGGGAATGATGGCCCGTTGCAGGTAGGTACTGATATGCTGCCAGCGGCGCTGCGCCCCGTACCGGCTCTGGTTATTGCTCCAGGTACTGTTGTCCCGCAGGCGCCATGCCCCGACGTTCAGGCCGCTGGTCAGGTTCAGGTAGCTGCTCCGGCTGTCACCGTAGCTACCCCGGTTATCACTGCCGCTGAACTGGTAGCTCAACAGGGCTGCGTTAATGCCATCGTCCCACTGCTCCGGGGGGATCCAGCCGCGTGGCCGGCTCTGCAGGGCCGCCTGTGGAATACTGACGTCCAGGCGCATCTTCTGAAAGTCAAACGACGTGGAAGCCTGAGGAATAGCCTGACCAGGCGATACGCACTGCCCGTCCGGCGCGGACGCCAGCCCGGGAAAGGCCGGCACGTTCACGCCCATATCCATCAGGTCACGGCGGGTCAGGCAGGCCACCAGGTCGGTGTTGTCGTGAACGTCTTTCCGCTGGGCGTCGCCCGCCAGGGCATCAAACTGCACGGTGGCGGAGCGGAGAAAAGTCCCGTTCAGGTAAATGTCCACCGGATAACTGCCCGGAGCCTGGGCGTGTCCGCTCTCAAAGCGGGAGAGGTCTGCTACGGCACGCGGGTCATCCGACAGCATAGCCGGGTCAAAATGCAGTCCGGCAAAGGCGCTACCGGACAGCGAAGCCCCTACCAGGATAAATAACGGTCGTAATCTGAATCGCATATTTTTCACCACAACAAACCAGCCCCAGAAACAGAAACAGAAACACAGACAACGTCAGCCGGTATTATTTAATAGCCGCCGTGATTGCCGGGGTGGTCGCGCCGTAATCGTTAATGGTGCGATAAGTGACGGTGCTGTCGTGGCCCGCTGGCAGCGGGTCCAGGGCCGTGCTCATGGGCGGAACCATCAGGTCCTTCAGCGCCTTCCCACCTGAGGTCATCCCCGTCAGGGTAAGGTAGTACGGCGTGGGGTTACGGATGGCCAGCTCACCGCCCTGCTGATGAAATGTCAGCTGAGCCGGTGCCTTATCCGGCGAGGGCTTCAGACCTGCCGGGCGGACAAACAGCTTTATGCGGTTGGCCGTGGCGATGCGCAGCACGGCACTATTATCTCCGGACTTATTGTCACCCACCGACGGAATGGCCTTGGCCGTGAAGTAGTAGAGTGTTTCCCGGTCAGCTGGCAACCCTCCGCCGGTGTGAATAAGGCGCAGGGTGTTTTCATTTTTCGGGCCACTGAGGTAGAGCGGAGGGGTAACGACAAAGTCGCTGGTTTTATGACCGGATGCGTCTTCCACCCAGGACTGCACCAGGAAGGAGTGCTGGGTAGAAGAGTTGCGTATCGACAGGCTCGCCTGCCTGGCATCCTGCGGGTAAACAATTCGGGTCCCCTGAATCGAAATGCCGCCCTCCGCCAAAGCCGGCAGTGTGGTCAGACACGCGCAGCCCAGCGCAAAAGCGGCCATAGCCGTTTTTCCGGAACGAATAAAATGAAATGACATACGCTTGATTTCCTGTGAGTGAGTAATAAATACGTCGCTGCTTAAAAACTGGCCGAACTTAAGTTATAAAAAAGATATTTCCCGGCACCGGAGTAATAAATAACACCGGCCGTTATCAGCCTGTCTGCCGTCTGTGCAACAAGCCCGGAATAAAAGACATTTTCTTATTGTGCGAATTAATTCCCACCCCTACAGAAGTTGAAGACAGACACGCTTATCCCAGCCTGCCGGAGCTGGGTAATAAAAAATAAAATGAAAACCACCCCTAAAAAAAACGGGAACATACTCTGGATTTCTATATTTCAGTGAAAAATGATATTCACCCTGACAGAAAGTGCGCGTACTCAGCCACACTTTTTATCAGGCCGGATTAAGCTCACGCTTTACGAAAAAATCGGGCCGATATCAAAAAGCACGTATTTATTCTATCCGGAATAATATGATCGTCAACACCGATCTATACCAGCATTTTGATAGTGTGCGCCTATTCAATTTGTATGAAATGATCATCGATAACGAGCATGTGGGAGGGAAAATAAATATAAATATGCTTCCTCATCAGTCGGTTATTGAAAAACCGGTTATATCAGGCTGAGGGATACCTCCGTTCGGCGTTAACAAAAGCGCATACAAATAAAGTGAATTTTGTTTAGGCTATATTTAAGATGGCGAAATAAGTAAAATAATAAAAATTATTAAAATCCGGAGTGAAAAATTTCACCAGCAAACATAATGGTGATAAATAAACAACAAATAAAACACCTCCCCAACAAATGTGGTTATTTATTTCGGAGGAGTACACCCTCCCCGAATGGCTAATAAATCAGGTAAATATTGCTTCGAAAAGGAGAGTGTGATTACCGGAACCTGAAGTAAAGAGACGTCAGCACCCGGACAAATACCGAGAGTAAAACACTTCATACAAATTACCCTCAGGTCAGATAACAGACAGAACGATCTTCTCAAAATGTCCTTCATAGGGCCTTACTCATTAATTTCATCTTCAGTTTTGGGTAACACTATTAGCTTCCAATGAAAACGCCCTCCTTGTTTGCGGGACGTAGTTTAAAGCGCTCTTATCAGAAAGGTCCGTCGGTTATTCGATACCGTACTTTTGCTCGGTCACAGATGCGAGGGCTTTATAATTCGGGTCTTTTATTACTTTACCATTCTGATCCTAAAGTACACTTTTTCGAAATAAATCATCACAGGTGGAGGATAACTCACCGCCAGAAATAACATCGAAGGGGTTATAAGTATACAGGCGAGCCGGTTTACGGTAGTCAGACGTCGGCTCCATAAAGGGTAGTCCTTCTTCCACTCCTTCATTTTTGATTATCTCTTTCAGAGACATTATTGTTTTGCTCCACGAGTATCTTTTAACCCCTGCTCATACACAGTTTGCAGAGCATCTTTAGTGTAAAGAGCCTGCTCTTTTCCGCTTATTTTATAGCCCTTCAGAGTGGCTACCTGCGTACTATCCCATACGGATTTTTGCTCTTGAACACCTGAGGAGGTTCGGCATCTCTTATGCCAGAAGTAGAGTATTCCTCCAGCCCCCTGATTTCGTGGATATCAATACTGTTATGCGAACGTAGGAATGGTAATGTAAAAGGCGGGAGCGTGGCTTACATAAAGCGTGGGCGATTTAAATAGGTTCGCAATGAAGTGACTGCAACTGGAACTGGAACCGGAACTATCGGTTTTTGGGCTTGATGGTTAAGATACGCAAACGATGAATTTTATATTTTTCTCCGAAAAGAGTTTTTACACAGATAACCGATCAAAGCTATATAAAACCTATGCAACTGTTTAACTAACAGCTAAATAGTTAACTTGTTATTAAACTATTAGATGTGGAAGGCGGCATAATGTCCGCTTTTCGCTCAAAGCGGACGGCTTACTTACGGCCAAAGAAGTACTCAAGCAAGTTCAAGACTGGATATCACGTGCTTCAGCTCAGCACATTTGTCAGCCCGAACAGGTAACAATGGACGCGGCAGGCAGTTTTCGGCAGCCAGACCAAGAATACTGGCAGCAGCTGCGATGATTCTAAAACCGCCTCCGTGCTGATGAAAAAGCTCCCAGAGTGGGCTGAGACGGTCGTGATATTCCCGTACTGCAGCATGATCACCTGCCGCTGCCGCATCTGTAATTTTTTTTGCCGCCTCAGGGAAAAGGCCGCCAAACACGGAATACCAGACCGCACAGCCAGCTATAAGACCGTTAGCAGCAGAGCTGTCACCACTGATGCCGATGGTCACTTCTAGCGGCAGTTTGCCGCGCAGGTTCCTGATCCTGGAAACGGCAGCGTCCATATCTGAAGGGACGGGCGGGATTTTAATCGACTGTACGGCTGGCAGCGTTGCAATTTTACAGTGCAGTTCATCTGAGAAGCTAAAATGGGTTTTTCCGGGATTATCATAGACACAGAGGGGTACCGTGACATGACGGGCTACCATCTCAAAGAGTCCGTATACTTCGTCTTCATGTAATGCCTGGTAAGCAACCGGAGGCAGGAGCAGAGCACTGGCACCGGCTGCCTGTGCATCATCGGCCAGTCGCAGCACTTCATCTGCGCTGACTGCTCCAACACACACCATTACCGGAATATTGTCGGCATGTTCTACAGCCAGTCTGGCTATCCGCCCACGTTGTTTACGGGTCATATAGGCGTAACTGCCTGTCGATCCAAGTACGCCGAGAGAATCAACTTTTGCATCTGTCAGTCTCCGCAGTATTCTCAGGAAACCCTTCTCGTCAGGAGAGCCTGATATAAACGGAGTGAATGGGAACGCGCTTAGACCTTTAAACATGATTTATCCTGTCTGGTCTGACTTATAGCGATTGCTGAACAGCAAACCTGTTATTGCGAAATTTGTAGCAAATCAGGGCCTGCTTATGTTTATGGTAACGATCCCCTGCGTCTGGCGAGCCGTTATTGTCTGGCTCATGTCCCTGATTGACTTCCCGTAGATTAAGACATTTTACAGGGCTTTGCTTTAGAGCAAAGCAGGTCTGCACCGTCAGTGTCTGGCTCAGTCTTAACCACAGGCTTCCCGATAATGACACTCGGTGCAGGCATCATCAGGCACGGATACGGCTACAACACTTCACACCAAACCCGGCTAATCGCGGGATACGCCCTGGTAACTTTCATAAAATAAACAAAAAACCTGAAATTAATCAGGCTTTATCAGGCGGATAGCGTGCTCCAACACCTTCTGTTCATCACGATCCGCATCGGTTCGCTGATGCCGCGTTTTGACCAGCAGGTCTGCCAGGATATCACGGCTGGTGTTGTGCCCGCTCTCAGCCAGCACGATGGCCGCATCGCCTATCACCCTGCAGACCTCGTCATAATATTCTTCACTCAATACGTCGCGTTTCATAAAACCTCACTGTTCAAATCAGCTGCTTTCCGCCATGAAGGAAAGGCCGACCAGAAGTATTAGTGCTGAAACGCTGTATCGCTATCGGGCCGCCGGGCTGAGCGCTTTTATTGTGACAACCATCACAATAAATTGCCCGGCGCGCCCGGCCAGATTACCGGCTGTAGAACGGGAACGCGCCAAACACCAGCCCACCCACCAGCAACGCCATGCTGACCAGGATGCCCCATTTGATGGCAAAGCGCTGATGATCGCCGATATCCACTTTCGCCAGGCCCACCAGCAGGTACACCGAGGGCACCAGCGGGCTAAGCAGATGGAAAGGCTGGCCGATTATCGATGCCCTGGCGATCTCTTCCGCGCTGATACCGTAGTTGAGTGCCGTCTGGGCAATCACCGGCAGGATACCGAAATAAAACGCGTCGTTAGACATAAAGAAGGTAAAAGGCAGGCTGACCAGCGCGGTAAAGACCGCCAGATAAGGGCCAAAGCTGTGTGGGATGACCGCCAGCAGACTTTTCGCCATCGCATCAACCATGCCGGTACCGGACAGGATGCCGGTAAACACCCCGGCCGCGAAAATAAGCGAGGTGACCGCCAGCACATTGCCTGCATGGGTATTGATACGCGCTTTTTGCTGTTCCAGCGA
>NZ_DALZCD010000217.1:0-7546 GCF_031978025.1 Erwinia sp. | reverse complement strand
TGCGTCATATCATTCCACGGCCAGCCAGGTGCCTTATCGTGGCTGGCAAACACTGACGTATCGATAACCAGATTACCCTGGATATGATCGACGCCTTGCTTCTTCAGTGCCGTAACCATATTTCGCAGATCCTGGCGTGTTAGCGTCGGATCGCCGCCAAATCGCGCCACAAGGTCACCTTTTAGCGTACCATTGCTGACGGAACCTTTACTTTCCAGCTGGGTATGAAAACGGTAATCTGGGCCAAGCTGTAGCAAAGCCGCCAGAGCAGTAATGACTTTCATCGTACTGGCTGGCAGCGCCATCTGCTTGCTGTGGTAATCAATAGAGGGCGCAGGCGCACCGACTTTTTGCACCATCAGCGCCAGATTTGCGCCATCGGGCAGATACTGCATATAGTCTTCGACCGTGGCCGCGTTGGCATTCAGCATAAATGCGCAAGCTAAGCCGGTAACAATTCGTGAAAATCGCATAATCTCGCGTTTACTGGCAGGTGATGTTGCCATACTACGGTGCATCATGGTGGAAAGTAAACGATGACCCATAGGGAACTCTGGGGTAAAATACGTATCAAAATGCAAAACCACCAGGCCCTGGGTTCCCTCCGGGTCAGGTTTCTTTCGTTTGTAAATCAGTGGCAAGCGCCGCAGAACGCTTTTTCTGCGCTTACCTGTCAGGATGACAAAAATTTTGTACAGGATCAGTTGACGAGGTATTGAGATGAATCAGATTCCGATGACGTTAAGGGGCGCCGAGAGACTGCGCGAAGAGCTTGAAGAGCTGAAAACCGTTAAACGCCCCAGAATTATTGCCTCTATTGCGGACGCGCGCGAGCATGGCGACCTGAAAGAAAACGCAGAGTACCACGCCGCACGCGAAGAGCAGGGCTTCTGTGAAGGACGTATTCAGGAAATCGAAGCCAAGCTGTCTAACGCGCAGGTGATCGACGTCACTAAAATGAATGCGAACGGTCGCGTGATTTTCGGCGCTACTGTTACCGTGTTGAACGTAGACACGGACGAAGAGTCAACCTATCGTATCGTGGGCGATGACGAAGCGGACTTTAAACAAAACCTGATTTCTGTTAATTCGCCGATGGCGCGCGGTTTAATTGGCAAACAAGTGGATGATGTTGCCATCATCAAAACGCCGGGTGGCGACGTTGAGTATGAAATTCTGAAAATCGAGTATATCTGATTTACTCTTAAGCTATTTTTCAGACATAGTGTAAAGAAAAGAAAAAGGCCGCTTTGCGGCCTTTTCCTGACATCACGAGCGTGTCACTTTCTTCTACGGCTAGCTTTTAGCGGGGAAGGGCGATTTTACGTTCCTTCGTCGGACGGTACAGCACCAGCGTCTTGCCGATAACCTGCACGTTTGCGGCTTTGGTTTCGCGCACGATAGCTTCTACCACCAGGGTTTTTGTCTCACGGTCTTCCGTCGCGATTTTTACCTTGATGAGCTCATGGTGCTCCAGTGCCTGTTCGATTTCGGCCAGCACCCCTTCGGTCAGACCGTTGTTGCCTAACATCACGACAGGCTTCAGCGGATGGGCCAGTCCTTTCAGGTGCTGTTTTTGTTTGGTACTCAGATTCATCGTATTTTTTACTTACATTGGGATTGAAAACGGGTCATTCTACCGCCATCTCGGGTATATCACCAAATCGGCATGCTGATTTGTGCGGTTTATTTATCGCATACGTTGAATCATAGTTGGAAATTGTATGACTGGTAAAAAGCGTTCGGCCAGTTCCAGCCGCTGGCTACAGGAACACTTTAGCGATAAATATGTGCTGCAAGCGCAGAAAAAAGGGCTGCGTTCGCGTGCCTGGTTTAAACTTGATGAAATACAGCAGGGTGACAAGCTGTTTAAGCCGGGGATGACGGTTGTCGATCTCGGTGCGGCACCAGGCGGATGGTCACAGTATGTGGTCACGCAAATTGGCGCGAAAGGTCACGTTATTGCTTGTGATATCCTGCCAATGGATCCTATCGTTGGCGTCGATTTCCTTCAGGGCGATTTTCGTGATGAACTGGTGCTGAAAGCACTCATGGATCGCGTCGGCGATGCCAAAGTGCAGGTAGTCATGTCCGACATGGCTCCCAATATGACGGGAACGCCTGCGGTAGATATTCCAAGGTCAATGTATTTGGTTGAGCTTGCACTGGAGATGTGCCGGGACGTTCTGGCACCCGGTGGCAGTTTTCTAGTGAAAGTGTTTCAGGGAGATGGCTTTGAAGAATACCTCCGGGAAATTCGCTCCCTGTTTACGAAAGTAAAAATTCGTAAGCCGGACGCTTCACGCTCTCGTTCGCGTGAAGTGTACATTGTAGCGACAGGGCGCAAACTATAGTACCCTACGCTGTCTGTTAACACAGTTGTAATAAGAGGTTAATCCCTTGAGTGACATGGCGAAAAACCTGATTCTCTGGCTAGTCATCGCAGTCGTGCTGATGTCGGTCTTCCAGAGCTTTGGGCCCAGCGAGTCAAATGGCCGTAGGGTTGATTATTCAACCTTCCTGTCGGAAGTGAACCAGGATCAGGTCCGCGAGGCACGTATTAACGGGCGTGAAATCAACGTTGTCAAAAAAGACAGCAACAAATACACAACCTACATCCCCGTCAACGATCCTAAGTTGCTCGATAACCTGTTGACCAAAAATGTAAAAGTGGTTGGCGAACCGCCTGAAGAGCCGAGCCTGCTGGCTTCTATCTTCATTTCGTGGTTCCCAATGCTGCTATTGATCGGCGTTTGGATCTTCTTTATGCGTCAAATGCAGGGCGGCGGCGGTAAGGGCGCGATGTCCTTCGGCAAAAGCAAAGCCCGCATGTTGACGGAAGACCAGATCAAGACGACGTTCTCAGACGTAGCAGGCTGTGACGAAGCGAAAGAGGAAGTCGGCGAGCTGGTGGAATACCTGCGTGAGCCGAGCCGTTTCCAGAAGTTGGGCGGTAAAATTCCAAAAGGCGTGCTGATGGTCGGTCCTCCGGGTACCGGTAAAACCCTGCTGGCGAAAGCTATTGCGGGCGAAGCCAAAGTGCCTTTCTTTACTATCTCCGGTTCTGACTTCGTTGAAATGTTTGTCGGCGTGGGTGCATCCCGCGTGCGCGATATGTTTGAACAAGCCAAGAAAGCGGCACCCTGCATCATCTTTATCGATGAAATTGATGCGGTAGGCCGTCAGCGTGGCGCGGGTCTGGGCGGTGGTCATGATGAACGTGAGCAAACGCTGAACCAGATGCTGGTTGAGATGGATGGCTTTGAAGGCAATGAAGGCATTATCGTCATCGCCGCGACTAACCGTCCTGACGTACTTGACCCTGCGCTGCTGCGTCCGGGCCGTTTCGACCGTCAGGTTGTCGTCGGTCTGCCAGACGTGCGTGGTCGTGAGCAAATCCTGAAAGTGCACATGCGTCGCGTGCCGTTGGCTACCGATATTGATGCGCTGGTGATTGCTCGTGGTACGCCAGGCTTCTCCGGTGCCGATCTGGCAAACCTGGTCAACGAAGCTGCTCTGTTTGCCGCTCGCGGTAATAAGCGTGTAGTTTCAATGGTGGAGTTCGAGAAAGCGAAAGACAAAATCATGATGGGTGCGGAACGTCGCTCCATGGTGATGACGGAAGCGCAGAAAGAGTCCACGGCCTATCACGAAGCGGGCCATGCCATTATTGGTCGCCTGGTGCCGGAACACGATCCGGTGCACAAAGTGACGATTATTCCGCGTGGTCGTGCACTGGGCGTGACCTTCTTCCTGCCGGAAGGGGATGCGATCAGCGCCAGCCGTCAGAAGCTGGAAAGCCAGATCTCTACGCTTTACGGCGGCCGCCTGGCGGAAGAGATTATTTACGGTGTGGAACACGTTTCTACCGGTGCGTCTAACGATATTAAAGTAGCTACCTCCATTGCACGTAACATGGTTACGCAATGGGGCTTCTCTGAGAAGCTGGGTCCTCTGCTTTATGCGGAAGAAGAAGGTGAAGTGTTCCTGGGACGTTCTGTCGCAAAAGCGAAGCATATGTCCGATGAAACGGCACGTATTATCGATCAGGAAGTCAAAGCGCTGATCGAAGGGAATTACCAACGTGCCCGCCGTATTCTGAATGAGAACATGGACATTCTTCACTCGATGAAAGACGCGCTGATGAAGTATGAAACCATTGATGCTCCGCAGATCGACGATCTGATGGCTCGCCGCGAAGTGCGTCCGCCAGCCGGTTGGGAAGATCCAGGCAGCAACAGCTCAGACAACGGTACGCCTAAGGCGCCACGTCCGGTTGATGAACCGCGTACGCCGAACCCTGGTAATACCATGTAAGCGTGACCGAGCAACAACAAACCCCGGCGATGACCGGGGTTTTTTTTTATGATTATCTTACCAACCCGAAGGAGAACCGCCGCCATGAAGCTTTACGCCGGAGATTCCGTGCTCGACCTGACTCATCCTCACGTTATGGGCATCCTGAACGTGACGCCGGACTCTTTTTCGGATGGCGGCAAACATAACGACCTGATACAGGCGTTGACGCACGCGAACGGCATGATTAACGCAGGGGCGACCATTATTGATGTCGGTGGCGAATCTACCCGCCCGGGTGCGGATGACGTCAGCGTGGAGCAGGAGCTGGAACGGGTAATTCCGGTTGTGGAAGCTATCGCCCAGCGTTTTGAGGTATGGATTTCCGTTGATACGTCCAGTCCGGAAGTCATTCGGGAAGCGGCAAAAGCTGGCGCGCATATTATCAATGACGTTCGCTCCCTGCAGAAGCCTGGTGCCCTGGAAGCCGCAGTAGAGACAGGCTTGCCGGTCTGTCTGATGCACATGCAGGGCGATCCCAAAACGATGCAGCAATCGCCGCACTACCGTCATCTGCTGCAGGATGTAGAAGCCTTTTTCGTCGAGCAAATCGCTCGCTGCGAGGCCGCAGGCATTAAAAAAACACAGCTGCTGCTCGACCCGGGATTCGGTTTCGGTAAAAATCTCTCTCACAATTATCAACTGTTAGCGCACCTGGGCGATTTTCATCGTTTGGGATTGCCGTTACTGGTCGGCATGTCACGCAAAAGCATGATCGGGCAGCTGTTGAACGTAGGGCCAACGCAGCGTCTGACGGGCAGCCTGGCCTGCGCCGTTATCGCCGCTATGCAGGGAGCGCACATTTTGCGCGTTCACGATGTTAAAGAAACCGTTGAGGCGATGCGTGTCGTCGAGGCGACACTTTCAGCGAAGGAAAAGTAGCATGAGCAACCGTAAATATTTTGGTACAGATGGCATTCGTGGCAAGGTCGGTGAAACACCGATTACGCCAGACTTCGTGCTGAAACTGGGCTGGGCAGCAGGTAAAGTCCTGGCGCGTAACGGCTCAAAAAAAATTATTATCGGTAAAGACACCCGTATTTCTGGCTATATGCTGGAATCAGCGCTGGAAGCCGGTCTGGCAGCAGCGGGTCTGTCAGCCGCCTTTACTGGCCCCATGCCCACGCCGGCCATCGCTTACCTGACCCGCACCTTTCGGGCTGAGGCAGGCATTGTCATCTCTGCCTCGCATAATCCTTTTGACGATAACGGCATTAAATTCTTCTCAATCGACGGCACCAAGCTGCCGGATGAAGTTGAAGAAGCCATTGAAGCCGAAATGGAAAAGCCTGTCACCTGTGTGGGGTCCGCCGAGCTTGGACGGGCCAGCCGCATTGTGGACGCTGCAGGACGCTATATTGAGTTCTGCAAAGGCACCTTCCCCAGCGAGCTAAGCCTGAACGGCCTGAAAATCGTCGTGGACTGCGCTAACGGCGCTACCTACCACATTGCGCCGAACGTGCTGCGCGAACTGGGCGCGGAAGTCATTACGCTGGGCGTAAAACCGGACGGGATGAATATCAATAAGGAATGCGGTGCAACAGATCTTCGTCAGCTGCAGGCTTGCGTACTGGCAGAAAAAGCCGATATCGGGCTGGCTTATGATGGCGACGGCGACCGTATCATGATGGTTGATCACCTGGGCGAAAAAGTCGATGGCGATCAGATCCTCTACATCGTGGCTCGTGAAGGCTTACGTCAGGGCCAGCTGCGCGGCGGCGTGGTAGGCACGCTAATGAGTAATATGGGGCTGGAACTGGCGCTTAAACAGCTGGGTATCCCTTTCGTTCGCGCTAAAGTGGGCGACCGCTACGTGCTGGAAAAATTGCAGGAGAAAGGCTGGCGTCTGGGCGCTGAAAACTCCGGTCATGTGATCCTGTTGGACAAGACCACGACCGGCGACGGCATTGTGGCAGGTTTGCAGGTACTCACTGCTATGGTCCGTAATCATATGAGCCTGCACGACCTGTGCAGCGGTATGAAGCTGCTGCCGCAGATCCTGGTGAATGTGCGCTTTAGTGGTACAACCGATCCGCTGCAAGACGAAAAAGTGAAAACGGTCACGGCAGAAGCGGAAAAAGAGCTGAAAGGGCGGGGGCGTGTCCTGCTGCGTAAGTCAGGTACTGAACCGTTAATTCGTGTGATGGTAGAAGGCGAAGACGAAGCGCAGGTCACGGCGCTGGCGCACCGTATTGCCGATGCGGTTAAGGCTGTCTGACGTCGTAATCGACCTTGCCGGGTGAAATAATTTGCCCGGCAAAAAAGCGCGTAGCTGCGTGATAATTGACGATTTTTTCATCGCAAAAGCCGTTTTTGCCGCTTTTTTCTGCAATTAACGTTACCGCACTAAATTGCCCTTGCGCAATCTGGCCGGTTTGGTTAGTATTCACACCCGCTTCTGATGGGTAGCGACAACGCTATCTGCTCACTGGTTTTGAAGCTTAAAATGCGCGGATAAAGCGCAAGGAAACAGGTTGATTATGTACGAAGCTCTTTTGGTAGTTTTCCTTATTGTAGCGATCGGCCTTGTAGGTTTGATTATGCTGCAGCAAGGTAAAGGCGCTGATATGGGCGCATCGTTCGGCGCAGGTTCTTCAGCAACGCTGTTCGGCTCTAACTGTTCTGGTAACTTTATGACCCGTATGACCGCAGTGCTGGCGACTTTGTTCTTTGTAATCAGTCTGATTCTGGGTAACCTCAATAGCAACAAAACGCAGAAAGGAAGTGAGTGGGAAAATCTGTCTCAGCCTGCGCAGCAGCAGAGTCAGCCAGCTAAACCGGCCACGCCGGGCAGCGATATCCCACAGTAAGCAGTAAATTTCGACGCGACAGAAAAGAAAAAGTCGCAACTTTAGTGCCGTGGTGGTGGAATTGGTAGACACGCTACCTTGAGGTGGTAGTGCCCGCATGGGCTTACGGGTTCAAGTCCCGTCCTCGGTACCAAATCTCAGTTTTGCTTGCATTTTATGCAAGATCGGCGTAGTATTTGCCACGTTTTCGGACGCGGGGTGGAGCAGCCTGGTAGCTCGTCGGGCTCATAACCCGAAGGTCGTCGGTTCAAATCCGGCTCCCGCAACCATTTTCTTCGGAAAATGTCAGCAGTAAAAAAAGTCTGTCGTGATGGAAGCGCCAGCATCGGACGCGGGATGGAGCAGCCTGGTAGCTCGTCGGGCTCATAACCCGAAGGTCG
>NZ_DALZCD010000216.1:0-7551 GCF_031978025.1 Erwinia sp. | reverse complement strand
CAGCCAGGAAAGCTTCTGCATCATGATCCCGCCGCCGAACGTCACCGGTAGCTTGCATATGGGTCATGCGTTCCAGCAAACCATCATGGATACCATGATCCGCTACCAGCGTATGCAGGGAAAAAACACCCTGTGGCAGGCGGGCACGGACCATGCGGGCATCGCCACGCAGATGGTGGTGGAGCGTAAGATCGCCGCGGAAGAAGGCAAAACGCGCAAAGACTACGGTCGCGATGCCTTTATCGAAAAAATCTGGCAGTGGAAGGCGGAATCCGGCGGCACCATTACCCGCCAGATGCGCCGTCTGGGCAACTCCGTGGACTGGGAGCGCGAACGCTTCACCATGGACGATGGCCTTTCCAACGCAGTGAAAGAAGTGTTTGTGCGCCTCTACAAAGAGAACCTGATTTACCGTGGCAAACGCCTGGTGAACTGGGATCCTAAACTGCGCACGGCGATCTCCGATCTGGAAGTGGAAAACCGCGAGTCTAAAGGCTCAATGTGGCATATCCGCTATCCGCTGGCCGACGGCGCGAAAACCGCTGACGGTAAAGATTATCTGGTGGTGGCGACTACCCGCCCGGAAACGGTGCTGGGCGATACCGGCGTGGCCGTTAACCCGGAAGATCCTCGCTACAAAGATCTGATCGGTAAATTCATCGTGCTGCCGCTGGTTAATCGCCGCATTCCCATCGTCGGTGATGAACACGCCGATATGGAAAAAGGCACCGGCTGCGTGAAGATCACGCCAGCGCACGACTTTAACGACTATGAAGTGGGTCGTCGTCACCAGCTGCCGATGATCAACATCCTGACCTTTGATGGCGATATCCGTGACGCCGCCCAGGTCTATGACACCAATGGCGAAGAGTCTGACGTTTACAGCAACGCCATCCCGGCCGCCTTCCAGAAGCTGGAGCGTTTTGCCGCACGTAAAGCTATCGTTGCTGCTGTTGATGAGCTTGGCCTGCTCGATGAAATCAAACCACACGATCTGACTGTCCCGTACGGCGATCGCGGTGGCGTAGTGATCGAGCCAATGCTGACCGACCAGTGGTACGTGCGTACTGCACCGCTGGCAAAAGTTGCCGTGGAAGCCGTTGAACAGGGTGATATTCAGTTCGTGCCTAAGCAGTACGAGAACATGTACTTCTCCTGGATGCGTGATATTCAGGACTGGTGTATTTCTCGTCAACTGTGGTGGGGCCACCGCATCCCGGCCTGGTACGATGCCGAAGGCAATGTTTACGTTGGCCGTACGGAAGAAGAAGTGCGCGCCGAAAATAACCTGGGTACGGACGTGGTGCTGAACCAGGACGAAGACGTGCTGGATACCTGGTTCTCCTCAGGGCTGTGGACTTTCTCCACGCTGGGCTGGCCGGAAAAAACGCCGGATCTGAGCACCTTCCACCCGACCAGCGTGCTGGTCAGCGGCTTCGACATTATCTTCTTCTGGATCGCCCGCATGATCATGTTGACCATGCACTTCATCAAAGATGAAGACGGCAAGCCGCAGGTGCCGTTTAAAACTGTCTATATGACGGGGCTGATCCGTGACGAAGAAGGACAGAAGATGTCCAAGTCGAAAGGCAACGTAATCGATCCGCTGGATATGGTTGACGGCATTTCGCTGGAAGATCTGCTGGAGAAACGCACCGGCAATATGATGCAGCCTCAGCTGGCGGAGAAAATCCGCAAGCGCACCGAGAAACAATTCCCGAACGGCATCGAACCGCACGGTACCGATGCGCTGCGCTTTACGCTGGCGGCGCTGGCCTCTACCGGTCGTGATATCAACTGGGATATGAAGCGCCTGGAAGGCTATCGCAACTTCTGTAACAAGCTGTGGAACGCCAGCCGTTTCGTGCTGATGAACACCCAGGATCAGGACTGCGGCTTTAACGGCGGCGAGCTGGAACTGTCGCTGGCGGATCGCTGGATCCTGGCCGAATTCAACCAGACGGTGAAAGCTTACCGTGGCGCGCTGGACAGCTACCGCTTCGATATTGCCGCCAACATCCTGTATGAGTTCACCTGGAACCAGTTCTGTGACTGGTATCTGGAGCTGACCAAGCCGGTAATGAACGGCGGTTCAGAAGCCCAGCTGCGCGGCACCCGCAACACGCTGGTTGTGGTGCTGGAAGCGTTGCTGCGCCTGGCGCATCCGATTATTCCTTTTATCACTGAAACCATCTGGCAGCAGGTGAAAGTGCTGAAAAACATCAGCGATGACACCATCATGCTGCAGCCGATGCCGGAATTTGAAGAAGCGAAAGTGGATGAGGCGGCGCTGAGCGATACAGAATGGCTGAAGCAGGCTATTGTCGCGGTGCGTAACATTCGTGCGGAGATGAACCTGTCACCCTCCAAACCGCTCGATGTGATGCTGCGCGGCGCGAGCGCTGACGTTGTGCGCCGCGTGACCGATAACCATAACTTCCTGAAGTCTTTGGCCCGTCTGGACAGTCTGACCTGCATGGCCGCTGGCGAGAAAGGCCCGGTTTCGGTCACCAAGATCATCGACGGTGCAGAGCTGCTGATCCCGATGGCTGGCCTGGTGGATAAAACCGCCGAGCTGGATCGTCTGGCCAAAGAAGTCAGCAAGCTGGAAGTGGAAATCGGCAAAATTGAAGGCAAGCTTTCTAATGAAGGCTTTGTCTCCCGCGCACCGGAAGCCGTTGTGGCAAAAGAGCGCGAGCGCATGGCCGAGTTCGAACAGGCCAGGCTCAAGCTGATTGAGCAGCAGGCCATTATCGCGGCACTGTAACCGCATCAGCCAGACGGCAGTCATATGCCGCCATCACGAAGCGCCCCGTAACCTGTTTACGGGGCGTTTTTTTATCCCTAAAAGGCGCGCCCAAACAAATTCTTAAGAAAGCGGTGGTACATTAACGGTCTGTTACTTTCCCGGGACAAAACGATGACTGACAAGTATGCCAGACCCCAAATGGCGCTTCACTGGCTGACCGTGCTGCTGCTTACCGTTGCCTACGCCGCGATTGAACTTAGGGGTTTTGCCGACCGCGGATCCTGGCAGCGGCTGGCCATGATTATTACGCATTTCAGTGCAGGAGCGAGTGTGCTGCTGGTGATGCTGGCCCGTATGTTTTTGCGTTTCCGCCACCGTAGCCCGGCGATTACCCCACCCATCGCCAGCTGGCAAAAAGGGCTGTCACATGCGGTGCATACCGCGCTCTATGCCTTATTTATCGTGCTGCCCATACTGGGTCTTTCTTCCCGCTATCTCTCCGGTCGGCAGTGGTGGTTGTTTGGCGCAAACATGCCGGTCTCTGCCACCCCCAATCCGGAACTGGCCCATACGATTATTGAGTGGCATGAAACGCTGGCGCCGCTCGGTTACTGGCTGATTGGTCTGCACGCGCTGGCTGCCCTCTTCCATCACTATTTTCTGAAAGATGATACCCTGGCGCGCATGATGCCTGCCCGGCGCATTAAATAGCGCGCCGGTCATTAAGGCGGGCCTGGCCTGCACTCTCGCAAAAGCCGCCCGTTTTACCTTGCCCGCTCTCCCGGCGGGCTTTGCTTTTCGCGCGTAAGCGGATGATTGCATCCTCGCCCGACGGATGGTATTACACTGCAAAACTCTCTGAAAAAATGGCTTCCTGCTTATGACCAGTACCCTTTCGCCCGCTATCCGGGTTCGGCTTATTGAACCCGCTGATAACCCCCATATCGCTCACGTTATCCGTCAGGTTTCCGCCGAGTGCGGCCTGACTGCCGATAAAGGTTTTACGGTTGCCGATCCGAACCTCGACCAGCTCTGTGAACTCTATCGCCAGCCCAACAGCGCCTACTGGGTGATTGAGCTGGACGGCAAGGTGATGGGCGGCGGCGGCGTGGCCCCGTTACAAGGCAGCGAAGCGGACGTTTGTGAACTGCAAAAAATGTATTTTATGCCTGAACTGCGTGGGCTGGGCGTGGCGAAAGCGTTGGCGTTGCAGGCCATGGAACATGCCCGCGGGCTGGGCTTTAAGCGCTGCTACCTGGAAACCACCGCCTCACTGACCCGCGCCATCCGCCTTTACGAGCACCTGGGCTTTCAGCATATCGATGGGCCGATGGGCAACACCGGCCACGTCGATTGCGAAGTAACCATGCTGCGTTCGTTATAAATCAGCAGGCTATCAGGGTGGCGTCAGCGGTGCAGGTGCAGGCTACGGTGAGCGGCGCGCGATGTAGCTTAAATCGTTGATCGCCTCGATAACAAACTCGCCGGCATCGTTATAACGGATACGGGTAACGCTGGCATTATCGAGCGGCTGCGTGAGCTGCTGATAACCCAGCTCGTGCAGCAGCGTCATAATTGTCATGCCGTGTGTAACAATCAGCACGTTGCTGCCGCCCTACCGCTGCTCCATGCCGCAATAAAATGTGTCGGTTTCAGCCCGCGTCCCGCTTTTTTGACGATTTCTGCTTTTATTTATGGCATGCGGAAATAAATATTACACCCAGTCCGGCAGGCCGCTGTGGAAACGCAGTTCGCTGTCAGGTTCGCCGATCAGCTTTGCTTCCGTTTCGCCTATTTTTCGCACGCGCGCGGTAATATCCTCTGCCGAAATGTCTGCAGCCAGTGCCAGATAGTCCTGATAATGTCGTGCTTCTGAACGCAGCAGGGAAAAATAAAAATCGGCCAGCTCTTTGTCCAGATAAGGCGCCAGGCTGGCGAAGCGTTCGCAGGAGCGGGCTTCTATATAGGCCCCGCAAATCAGCTTATCCACCAGCGTCTGCGGCTCGTGCGTGGTAACTTCCCGCAACAGACCTTTGGCATAACGGCTGGCAGTGATTTTGACGTAGGGAATGGCACGATCCTGCATAATTTCCAGTACCTGATAAAAATGATGCAGCTCTTCTTTAATCAGCAGCACCATCTTGTCTACCAGCCTGTCGCCGTAGGGCACGTCCGTGCGGCTGATAATCGCTTTCGACAACCCTTTATGCTGTTCCAGGAAAGCTAAGTCGGCGTTTTCGCTGTGCACAAACTGTTCCCAGGGCTTTAACCAGGCCAGCAGCGCGTCGCCGCTCTCTTTATCCGCTACGTATTTGCGGATCAGCCACATGGCGGTTTGGGCAGCCTTCAGCTCGCAAACAAGGTGATCGGTCAGCAGCAGCGGCAGGTTTTCCGGCTTGCGGGCTTCGTCGAGCCATTTTTGCGGCGTACGGCAGTGCAGGAAAGCGTGAACGGGAGCAAGCAGGTCGTGGGTGATCATGCGGGCAAACAATCCGTAAAAATCGGGTTAAAAAAGCCTCGCGCCGCCCTGCAGGGAGCAGGACGACGCAAACGGGCAGACAGCGTCCGCCCACGAGCATCAGTGACGAGTGCCGTTGTCTTCTTCGTCGGTCAGGTCGTCGTCCTCGTCTTCGTCCTCATCCTCAGCATCCGGATCTTCAAAGTAAGTGCCCCAGCCGTCGTAATCCACGTTGTACTTCGCGGCGAGGTCAATCAGCTGCTCTACCTGAGCATCGATCAGCTCCGCGTTCAGCGCGGCTTCGCTCAGGATATCGCAGCACATCACTTTAGTGCCGTCTTCCAGGTCCAGTTCTTCCGGCTCGGTGACTTCGTAACCCAGCTTGAACGCATCAACCGCCGCCTTTTCCAGCGCGTCAAAGCTGTCGCAGGAGAGGTGGTGTTCGATGGTGTAGAGCGCATCCGGGTCGCTGCCATCATCCAACAGCTCTTCAATAATCAGCCGCGTCTCTTCACGCTGCTCTTCCAGCAATGCTTCATTTGCCATGATCCGTTCCTCTGTATGTGGCCTTTGTTAAGTATTTTCCCACACTGTCCTCTGCGCCACTACCTTTATAGAAAAGTTTCTGCACGCCAGGGTTGAAAATGCATATTAATACAGTTAACTTGAATTTTAATTCATAAATTACTTTCCGGAGCACGCAATGAGTCAGTTATATCAACGCCATTTCCTCAGGCTGCTTGATTTTACCCAAGCCGACATTACCGCTTTACTCGCGCTGGCCGCACGGCTTAAGACCGATAAGAAAAACGGTGAAGAAGTGCAGCACCTCAAAGGTAAAAATATCGCGCTCATCTTCGAAAAAGACTCGACCCGCACCCGATGCTCTTTCGAAGTTGCCGCTTACGATCAGGGCGCCAACGTCACCTGGATTGGCCCAAGCGGGAGCCAGATCGGCCATAAAGAGTCGATGAAAGATACCGCGCGCGTGCTGGGACGCATGTATAACGGCATCCAGTATCGCGGTCACGGGCAGGCATTGGTGGAATCACTGGCGGAACACGCGGGCGTACCGGTGTGGAACGGCCTGACCGATGAATTCCACCCCACGCAGCTGCTGGCAGATTTATTGACCATGCAGGAGCATCTGCCGGAGAAACCTTTCAGCGAGATGGTTTTTACTTACGTGGGCGATGCGCGTAACAATATGGGCAATACTATGATGGAGGCCGCGGCGCTGACCGGGCTGGATCTCCGGCTGGTGGCCCCGAAAGGCTGCTGGCCGGACGCCGCGCTGGTGAACGAATGCCGTCAGGCTGCGCAGGCCAGCGGCGCTAAGATTACGCTGACGGAAGATATTGCTGAAGGCGTTAAAGGCGCTGACTTTATCTATACTGACGTCTGGGTGTCCATGGGCGAGCCGAAAGCAGTCTGGGAGGAGCGTATCGCCCTGCTGCGAGCGTACCAGGTCAATAGCGAGATGCTGGCGCTTACCGGTAATCCAGAGGTGAAATTCCTACATTGCCTGCCCGCTTTCCATGACGATCAAACCACGATGGGCCAGCAGATGGCTGAGCAATACGATCTGCACGGCGGCATGGAAGTGACCAACGAAGTGTTTGAATCCAAACATAGCGTGGTGTTCGACCAGGCGGAAAATCGCCTGCATACCATTAAAGCGGTGATGGTGGCGACGCTGGCCAAATTACCCTGAACCTGCGCCAGGCAAACGATTACTTTTACTTGCCGCCGTGGAATGAATGCGTATAATGCCCCCCGTTTGTCTGGAGGATGCATGAAACTGATTACTGCTGACATTGTAAAAATGACGAGCCTGAATGCAGGCCGGCAGTGCCGTTTTTCCTCCTTCCCGATCGGTAAAAACGCCCCTCAATGAGGGGCTTTTTTTTGCCCATTTTTTAGCTTACCGGCACGTGCAGAGGAAAGTGAACATGTCTAACCCACTGTATCACAAAAATATTATCTCAATTAACGATCTCAGCCGTGAAGAGCTGGAGCTGGTATTACGTACCGCCGCCAGCCTGAAGGCGAAACCGCAGCCCGAGCTGTTAAAGCATAAGGTCATCGCCAGCTGCTTTTTCGAGGCCTCTACCCGTACGCGCCTGTCGTTTGAGAGCGCCATGCACCGCCTGGGCGCTTCCGTGGTCGGTTTTGCCGACGGCAGCAATACCTCGCTGGGCAAAAAAGGCGAAACGCTGGCGGATACGCTTTCCGTTATCAGCACCTACGTGGACGCTATTGTCATGCGTCATCCACAGGAAGGCGCGGCGCGTCTGGGCACGGAGTTCTCCGGTGGCGTACCGATCCTGAACGCTGGCGACGG
>NZ_DALZCD010000215.1:0-7591 GCF_031978025.1 Erwinia sp. | reverse complement strand
ATCCCTGCCAGCCGACGCGCTGAAAACTTAATTATCCGGCGTCGGGATTTTCAGCGTCATATTCAGCAAGCCGCGCGATTTGTTGAAAATTTTGTTACCGTTTTCACGACCTGCACGACGCGCACGCTGTTCTTCCGGCGTCAGCACCAGCTCTTCCATACACACAGGGCTACAACAGTCGTGATACTTTTCCGCACAGCTGGCGCACTGAATAAACAGCAGATGGCAGCCGTCGTTTTTGCAGTTAACGTGCGTATCACAGGCCGTGCCGCACTGGTGGCAGTGCGCGATAACGTCATCAGAAATCCGTTCGCCCATCCGCTCATCAAAAACAAAGTTTTTGCCCTTAAAGCGTACTGGCAGCCCCTGTTCGCGAGCACGACGGGCATATTCAATGATGCCGCCTTCAATATGATAAACGTTTTCAAAACCGTTATGACGCATCCACGCACTCGCCTTTTCACAGCGAATCCCGCCGGTGCAGTACATCACGATTTTTTTATCTTTGCTTTCCTGCAGCATATCCACAGCCATCGGCAGCTGGTCACGGAAGGTGTCTGCCGGGATCTCCAGAGCGTTGTCAAAATGCCCTACTTCATACTCGTAGTGGTTACGCATATCGACAAAGACCGCCTCCGGATCGTCCAACATGGCATTCACCTCACCCGCTTTCAGGTAACCGCCTACGTCACTGGCGTCAAAGGTTTCATCGGCGATGCCGTCAGCAACGATGCGCTCGCGCACTTTCAGGCGCAGCACCCAGAACGATTTTCCATCGTCGTCCAGCGCGATATTCATCCGCAGGTTATCCAGCGCCGGATCGAAAGCGTAAAGCATGGCCTTCATCGTTTCGTAATTGCTGGCCGGTACGCTAATTTGTGCGTTGATCCCTTCCGAGGCCACGTAAACGCGCCCAAACACTTTCAGTTTGGTTAAGGCGATATAGAGTGCGTCACGAAACGCTTTGGGATCGTTGATGGTGAAATACTTATAAAAAGAGACGGTCGTGCGCGGTTCGGTCTCGGCCAACATCCGCGCTTTCAGCTCTTCATTAGAAACAAGGTTGTGTAACACTGGCATGGTGTACGTTCCTGCGACTTTTGAGAAATTTTGCGGGCGATATCATACCTGAACAGGGCCAGAAGCAAACCAAAATCGCACTGAATCGTTAAAACTTTACGTGACAAAAGCCAGGGCCTGCCCCTGGTCTGAAAAGCATATCCGGACCAACATCACAAAAAAATCCGCCTATAGTTAGCCTGTTCCGACTTAATTTTTACGGAGAAACTGCATGAGTCAGCTATTTACCCCCATCGAACTGGGCAAGTTAACGCTTAAGAACCGTATCGCCATCGCCCCAATGTGCCAGTATTCTGCCGAACACGGCAAAGCCACGGCTTGGCACCGCATTCACCTGGGCCATCTGGCGCTGTCGGGCGCAGGCCTGCTGATTATCGAAGCGGCAGCCATTGAGGCAGCCGGTCGCATTACGCCGCAGGATCTGGGGCTGTGGGATGATGAAACCGAACAGGCGCTGGGCAGCGTGCTGCAGGATGTACGCCACTATTCCACCATGCCAATGGGTATCCAGCTGGCCCATGCCGGCCGCAAAGCTTCCACCGATCTCCCCTGGCGTGGTGGCAAACACCTGCAGCCGGAACAGGGTGGATGGCAGACCTCCGCACCTTCTGCGGTGCCCTTTAACGACGGCGATAGCGCGCCGGTCGCGTTAACGCTCGAACGTATTGAAGAGATTAAGCAGGCTTTTGTCGACAGTGCTGTTCGGGCCGATCGTCTGGGTCTGGATCTGGTAGAAGTTCATGCCGCGCACGGTTATCTGCTGCATGAGTTTTTGTCGCCGCTTTCCAACAAGCGTGAAGACCAGTACGGCGGCTCGCTGGAAAACCGTATGCGACTGACGCTGGAAGTTTTCCGCGAGGTTCGCCGCGTTTTCCCGGCAGACAAGCCGGTTGGCGTACGTATTTCCGCTACCGACTGGGTCGAGGGCGGCTGGGATCTGGAGCAGTCCGTTGCGTTGAGCAAGGCACTGGAGGCGGAAGGCTGCGCCTATATCCACGTGTCCAGCGGCGGTCTGGCTCCGCAGCAAAAAATCAACGTCGGCCCGAACTATCAGGTCCCTTTCTCGGCGACCATTAAAAAAGAAGTGGCCATTCCGGTTATTGCAGTCGGGCTGATTACTGAACCGCGTCAGGCGGAAGCGGTACTGGTCGAAGGCGAAGCGGATATGGTCGCCCTGGCACGCGGCATGCTGTATAACCCACGCTGGCCCTGGCATGCTGCTGCAGAACTGGGGGCAAAGGTTGACGCGCCTGAACAATACTGGCGTTGTGAACCGCACGAGGTGAAAGGGTTGTTTAACGCCTAGCCATAATTAGCCAGCGCGTTCACGCGCTGGCGCTTAAACCTTCTGAATACCCACGCATTATTTCAGTTCGCCGCTAAAAAATGGCACAATAGGTCATAAATAATCATTCCCGGGCAGCATAATGGTGCCCCTTTTTACGATCTGGAAACTCATGACTCAGCTGCCTCAATTTACGCGTGCTTTGTTGCATCCCCGTTATTGGCTTACCTGGTTGGGTATTGGTCTGCTCTACATACTGGTGCTGTTGCCCTATCCACTGCTCTACCGGCTCGGCTGTGGCCTTGGTCGTCTGTCTATGCGCTTTATCACCCGCCGCGTGGCGGTGGCGCGCCGTAATCTGGAGCTCTGCTTTCCGGAAATGCCGGAAGCGGAGCGCGAGGCCATGGTGGTTCGCAATTTTGAGTCGGTTGGCATGGGGTTAATCGAAACCGGTATGGCCTGGTTCTGGCCCGACTGGCGCATCAGAAAATGGTTTCAGGTCAGCGGGCTGGAGCATATTGCTAAGGCGCATCAGGAAGGCAAAGGCGTTCTGCTGATCGGCATGCATTTTCTGACCCTGGAGCTGGGCGCCCGTATCTTTGGCATTCATAATCCCGGCATCGGCGTTTATCGCCCTAACGATAATGCGCTGCTGGACTGGCTGCAAACCTGGGGCAGAATGCGTTCCAATAAAAGCATGTTGGATCGCAAGGATCTGAAAGGCATGATCCGTGCCCTGAAAAGCGGCGATATTATCTGGTACGCGCCCGACCATGACTATGGCCCTAAAAGCAGCGTGTTTGTGCCCTTTTTTGGCGTGGATAAAGCGGCCTCAACCAAAGGCAGCTACTTATTGATCCGCAGCGGCCAGCCCGCGGTGATCCCTTTTGTCCCACGCCGCTTACCGCACGGCAAAGGCTACGAGATGGTCATCCTGCCCGCGGAAAACGATATGCCGGTGGATGATGAAGCCGCGACCGCCGCACGGATGAATAAAGTGGTTGAGCACGGTGTCCTGATGGCCCCGGAGCAATATATGTGGCTGCACTGCCGCTTTAAAACGCGTCCGGCGGGCGAACCTTCCCTGTATTAATATTTCGGGCGGAACTGATTCCGCCCTTTCTTTAACCCTGACTCAACCCTTCTGCTTTTCCCCCGTTGCGCGCTATTGAGTCCTGAGCTTTAAGCGCATACTTAGCCCGCTCGCAAACTGGCCAGGCTGCAACGATGGCTTTAACTGATATTGCTTCCTCCCCGATCAACTGGCAAAAGAACCTTTTTGCTGCCTGGCGCAGCTGTTTTTTGACCGGCACGGCTTTCAGTCTCGTTATGTCTTTTCTGCCGCTTTACGTCGAGCAGCTGGGCGTCACCGATCCGCACTCGTTGAATCTTTGGTCGGGCGTGGTATTCAGTATCCCTTTTTTGTTCTCTGCTATCGCCTCACCTTTCTGTGACGGCCTGGCCGACCGTAAAGGCCGGAAAATTATGCTGCTGCGTTCAGCGCCTGGCATGGCGATAGTGATGGTGCTGATGGGACTGAGCACCTCCATCTGGCAGTTTCTGACGCTGCGGGCGCTGTCAGGCGGTTTCGTGCCTGATGCCAATGCGCTTACAAGCGTTCACTTTCGGCTGAAGAAGCCGCGTGGCTTACACGATGGGAAATGGTTCACGAACTAAAACAGGAAGTGTCGAAGAATCCCTCAAATTTCTGGTAGACGGGGAACGCAAAAACTTATCATTGGCCGAACGGCTGAAAATGGATGCTGAGACGGCTGCGCGTATCGACCGGGAACAATCGCTACAAAATTTTATAGTTGTGGCGAAAGTTGCGCGTAAATGATTACGATATGCTCTATTTTTTCTTTGAAGAGCCGCTTCAAAACTATATCAAAATGGACGAAATCCTGCGTAAAAACCCGACAGCCTCAAAGGAATTTATCAATGCTATCGAAAATTATTAGGCTGGTTCGTAAGTTGATAGCCGAGGTGTCAGGCGGGCTTGTGCTGATGGCCGTTGTGACAGGTATCTTTCTGGCCGCAACGCTTAATGAAGGGGCAATGCGTATCATCGGCCCATTGCTGGTTCTGATTGCGGGCCTGGTGGTTTATGGTCTGACTTACCTTATCGCCGAAAAAGCCGATCGGCGTTAACATACCGCTGCAGAATTACAAAAGCCGGGCAAGCCCGGCTGATGTATGGGTTACTTGCTGCCGTTAGTAACAGAAACCGTAAGGAAGTTATCCGCATGGATGTTAATCGCAGGCGTATCTCCTCCAAAAGATTTCAGTACTGCAAGCAGGACAACAATTGCAAAAAATTTTGCGTCCATTTTTCAGCCTCAATCACTTGGGGCTGCGTAGCTCGTTTGTAGCAGACGGACAACCAACTAACGACAAGAAATGATGACTTCCGGTCTCGCAGCGGCGGTACTACATAAATGTCCCGCCTTTCGGGTCTGCCTCAACGATCCCCATCGTTCCCTCAGGACACGCTCAAAAATCTTCCCCATCGTCTCTATGTGCAATGGGGTATGGTAAAGAGTGGCTTGTGTATCCATCATTAAAGTTTTCTCGCGGATACTCTGCACAGCAAGCATCTTCAGGAAGCCAGCGCCAGCTGACACCCTCCGATCCATCGCTTGTCCAGACGGGAAATTTCTCACTACCTATTCAGACGGTGTAACTCCTGAATTTTTCCCATCAGGCCATCCATACCTCGACTAAAGAGCCTTTTCACGTTATGAGCTTTACACGCTACGGACTACAGCCTTCACGCTACTGATTATAAAGCGGCTTGTGCCTATTTAGAAATAATTTTAACCATTTCTGTAGGCTGGCACCTTTTTAAGTTGCTTAAAAATATACCAACACGCCTTGACGACGCCGTCAAGGTGACGGAAAATAGTACGTGATGACTTCCGGTCTTGCAGTAAGTGACCGTTGCGCTAAGTGTCCCCGCACCAGCGCGCAATCTAACCGCCTCCCCAGGCGGTTTTTTGTACCTAATAAATAGCGTCATTCTTAGAGGGAAAGGCCAACTTTAATAGATATTCTGCGGCGTGTTAAATGCGTTATATTTGTGAGACTTACTACATAAATAGTCCCCTCCCTAAATTTCCCTGCCCTTAAGCTCAGCCCATACACGTTTTTTAAGGATTCCTTTGCTTTAATTTACGCATTATTATACTGTACAAAACACAGAAAAAATAATGCTGAATGTTTATGGGCTTTTCTTCACTAGCAACCGATTGTGTCGAAGAACGGCTGTCTCTCGATACGATTTGCAATACGAGCGCCCCGTCAGTTTATTATTTAAGGCTGGGAACGGATCCCGCCTCACAGGAATAAACCGGAGTGCGCTTTTAATTGTTAATACTGCAATTAAACCGGAAGACTACAATATTATTGCTGCTGAGATTGATGGAGAATTTCGGCTCGTTCGGTTTCGCTGTGTACCCGTGGCACATTTTGAAGAACTGGGCAATTCCAATAAGCGCAGACCGCTTAAAGCCGAAGAAACTTCAGAAGAGGAAAAAGGGATGTGTTATGTAGTGATAACACCTGTCCTCAACGACGTGTGGGCTTTATCGTCTGTTATTAGTGCCGGAACGGGGCCAAAGCCCCGTAAGCCTCAGAAAAACAGCGTAGCGCTTGTCACGCCACATGCTTTCGCGTAGCGCGCCAGCGTTTCAAAACTGGCACTTGTGATGTTTTTTTCCATTCTTGAGATCGTTGGAGGCTTAATCCCCATGCGTTCAGCAACCTGTGAGCTTGTAAGACCGGCATTGTCTCGCCATTCGGCCAAGAGTGCCTGTAGACGCTCTTTCCGTTCTTCTGCTTCATATGCTGCGCGAAACTCAGGGTCGCGCATTTGTTCGTTATAGATTTCGGCTAATGTTCTGCCTTTCATTTATTAAAACCCTCCAGTCTTTGCCAGGCTAACGCAATCTTTGTGGTGAGCGTTTTTGGCGTTTTTTAACAAAGATGCGTAGTAGGTAAATTTTACTGCCTGACTGATAAACCCACAACCCTCGGTCTATATCGCCACCCATCGTCCTTACTTCAAACAAACCATTTCCGAGCGGCTTTGTGTCTGGTTCTCTCAGCTTACAAGGGTCATCTCCAGCTTTTTTTAAAATATTAGAAATTTTTTCCCTGATTACCGTCGGTAGCGCTAAAAATTCTTGCGCTGCCTCGTCGTGAAACTTAACTTCAAACACGGCTCCCTTCCTCCGTGAAAAAAGAATAATAGCTTTAACGCTAAGTTTATAAATTGCGGCCATGGTCGCAATCGGTCAGCCCTGATAAGCGTCTCACGCTTTTCACATTGCTTCGGGAATGCTGCCAGCATCGCCGATCCAGGCATAATGTTGGCCGTTGAATTCATAGCGAACGATCCACTATCCATCCGCGTTTCGTTCAGGAGCGTCAAAGTGCGGGCGGGGGGCTTTATCGGCTGTGATTTCCGTCGCTTCGGTTTGTGGCTCTTTTTCCACGTCGATTTCGTCATCGACCAGTGATTCGTCTTCTACCTCGCTGTCGCCCCCTTCTGCGGTGTCTTCTTCTTCCAGATCCTCAGTAAACGCGGCGTTATCCAGAACCAGCGCTTTTGCCTCACTGGCTAACTAATAGTGACCGTTCTCACCGATCTTCTGGCCCGGGGCAGGAGCAACAAATTCGAGATAACAAGCGACCATTGACGGCTTAAACTTCATTTTCCTGAGCACTGTGCTGGTTATCTTCGCGTCCGGGCTTTCTTCTATGATCTGTTTTACTGTTGCGTACATACGAACCGCCGCATCCCCTTGCGCACATCCGGGCATTTCATCATCAAGCGCCTGTAATGCGGCCAACCTCTGATTTTCATTACTGGCTACCGGATGCCACGATCGCGAAAAGTTATGTAACTTGAACTGCTTATAATGAAGCTGGGTGTTTTCGTCGCGCCCTAAGACTTCCGCAAAGAAAACGTCTTCGTCTACATCGGCCCATCGGGCATCGTGACGGATCCAGCGTTCATAAGCGACACGTGCGTAAATGGCGCGGCTGTCCTTATAGATGCGGCGGTCGTCGTTAAAGAATTTTTTACCAAGGAGTTAAAAGCTTTGGCCAGAATGGCATTAATACGGCTATTTTCTGACCGGATAACCACTCAGGTGACGCGAGAAGCGGCTGGGCGCTGGGGTAGTATCGACGTGCGCGGTCAGCGACGCGTTAATCGGCGGG
>NZ_DALZCD010000214.1:0-7598 GCF_031978025.1 Erwinia sp. | reverse complement strand
GCCATGGAAGCGATTCGCCTGTTGAGCCACTACGGCGACAGCGTGGCGGGAAAATTGCTGATGTACGATGCGATGACGTTGCAGTTCCGCACGCTTAAGCTCGCAAAAGATCCTCATTGTGAAGTTTGCGGCGGTTAGCCTCTTTTGCGCGCCTGATTCTGTAACGGCGCGCCCATTCCTTATCCATTTAGTCTGTAAAAACAACCTATTCTTTTGGCTGACGCTATAGTTAGATCACTGCGTACGTCGCGCCAGGGAGAATTGCATGAGCGAGGAGCACCACCCACAACCTGATGTCAGCATACAGAGCCTGCGTCGCCTGCTGGTTATATTTTTGCTGGTGATAGGCTGTGCCGTTGTGCTGGTGAACGGTTGGGTGATTTACAGTATCTGGCAGCGCATTGTGAATGAAACGCAAAACGATGCCCGTAATTTATCGCAATCACTGTCGCGACAGGCCGAAGATACGCTGCTGCCCGTCGAACTGACCCTGCAGGATCTACGCGACCGTATTACGCTGGTTGGTCTTGATGCCGAGCGGCAGAATTACCTGCATACGCTATTACTCGAACGGAAAGCATCGCTGCCGCAGTTACACGGCCTGTTTATCTATGACAGTGCAGGCAACTGGGTGCTGAATTCTCAGGGAATGCCTGACCGGCGAAACAATGCCGACCGCGCCTATTTTAAATACCATCAACAGCATAATGACCCAGGCCTGCATATAGATGAGGTGATTCACAGCCGCAGCACTGGCGAGCTGGTTATTCCTGTTTCAATGCGGCTGAATAATCGTGACGGCACTTTTCGCGGCGTGTTGCTGGCTACGCTGCGCATTGACTATTTCCGGCAAATGTTTGGCTATTACAATTTGGGCGACAGAGGACTGCTGGCGCTGATGACCCATACGGGCAATATTCTTTATATACGTCCTTTTGCAGACAGCCTGCTTAACCGCAATATTTCCAACAGCCCATTGTTTACGCGTTTGCTGAAAACAGCCCCCAGTGGAACAGCAAACTATAAAGCCGCGCTCGATGGCGTCGAACGCATTTTTGGCTATGCGAGCCTGAAACGCTACCCGCTGGTGATTACCGTTGGCTATGACAAAAAGCACCTGATTCAGGTCTGGCTGGCGGAGCTGGTGGTTTACCTGTCGCTGTGCGCGTTGCTGCTGATAGTCATTGCCGCGCTGGGCTGGCTGCTGCTGCGTAATATTGGCCATACCATTCGCGACCAGGAAGAGCTGGCTACGGCACGCGACAGGCTGACGGCAGTGAACCGTACGCTGCAAACGCTGGCGCTGGTGGACAGCCTTACCGGCCTGGCAAACCGCCGCCAGTTTGACCTTTATCTCGACCGCAGCCTGGAACGGGCCAATAAACTGCATTCGCCTCTGGCGCTGCTGATGATAGACGTAGACTCATTTAAGCGGTTCAACGATACCTATGGCCATCTGGCCGGTGACGAATGTTTAAAATATGTCGGCAACGCGCTGCTGAACGTTGGGCTTCGCTCTGACGATCTGATTGCACGTTATGGCGGCGAAGAATTCGCGGTGATCCTGGCCGATTGCGGCCCGGAAGCGGCAATGAGGGTCGCCGAAAAGATAAGAGAAGCCGTGGTCGAGCTGGCGATCCCCCATCGTAACAGCGAAAGTGCGGCTAAAGTGGTCACTATCAGCACGGGCTTCCATGTCATGCAAAGCGGCCAACAGGAAGATCGTCAGACGCTGATCGGCAAGGCCGATAAAGCCCTTTACCAGGCAAAAGTCACTGGCCGTAATCGGGTGGAAATGTTCCAGTAATGTTCCAAAAAGCGCACCTTCCCTTTTTCTTTCGCCATGATCCCTTACGCCGAGTCTGCAATGACGACACCATGGCCTGCAGGCAGAGTCAGAACGCAAGGATGAGAGAGGGGTTATCATTTTTGCCCGCCGGCCCCGCGTGATGCCTGGTATAAACACCGGGGAAGCAGAGAAAACAGGGATATGCCGCTACAGCCCTCCTGAAGAAGATACGTGCCAGGCGAAACTTGAGCTTGCGGTACTTAGCGCTCGTAATGTTTGCCACCAAAGCAGATGTGGCGGCACTCAGAACCGGGCTGTTATAAGAGATAGTCGTCAGCCAGGTGCGAACCCGTGTCAGGCTTAAAAGAAATAAGGGAAATTTCGGTGCGATTAAGGGAAAGTTTCAAAGGAAGCCCGACAAGATTGAGGGAAAATCTGAAAGAAAGCCCGCTTTGCCTGAAGGAGAACCTGAAAGGATGAACGAAAATTCCGGCTGGATTGAAGGAGAACCTGGAAGGATGAACGAAAAGTGCGGCTGGATTGAAGGAGAACCTGGAGGGATGAACGAAAAGTCCGGCAGGATGAACGAGGAATTTAACGACCTCATTCAGGATCGCCTGCACATTGATGGTCCCGGCACTGACCGCGAGGCTTCTGTGGTTTGTCAAAATCGCTCTTCTGACAATCTGACCCGACATTCATCGGGCCAGCAAGGCGGAGCAGGCGCCCCGCCTTTCACTTAACTCAGGCAATGCCCTTACTGCGCAGATAATCTTCGTAGTTACCGGTGAAGTCGTGGATTTTGCCCGGCGTCATTTCAATCACGCGGGTTGCCAGCGAGCTGACGAATTCACGGTCGTGGGAAACGAAAATCAGCGTGCCTTCGTACATTTCCAGCGCCATATTCAGCGCCTCAATGGACTCCATATCCAGGTGGTTGGTCGGCTCATCCATAATCAGCACGTTCGGTTTTTCCATCATCAGCTTACCGAACAGCATACGCCCCTTCTCACCGCCGGAGAGCACTTTCGCTGGCTTTTTAATGTCGTCCTGGCTGAACAGCAGGCGACCCAGAATGCTGCGTACCGCCTGCTCGTCGTCGCCTTCCTGCATCCACTGGCTCATCCAGTCGAATACAGTCAGGTCATTCGCAAAATCGTGCGCGTGATCCTGAGCGTAATAGCCGATGCGGGCATTTTCTGACCATTTAACCGTACCGTTGTCCGGCTGCTGTTCGCCTACCAGCGTTTTCAGCAGCGTGGATTTACCGATACCGTTCGGTCCGATAATCGCCAGCTTTTCGCCCACTTCCAGCAGCAGATTCACCTTTTTAAACAGCGGCCCCTGATCGAAGCCCTTGGTAAGCTCTGCCAGCTCCAGCGCGTTACGGAACAGCTTTTTATCCTGCTCGAAGCGGATAAACGGGTTCTGACGGCTGGAAGCCTTCACTTCATCCAGCTTGATTTTGTCGATCTGTTTGGCACGAGAAGTGGCCTGACGCGATTTAGAGGCGTTGGCGCTAAAGCGGCTGACAAACGACTGAAGTTCGTTGATCTGTGCTTTCTTTTTGGCGTTATCGGCCAGCAGACGCTCGCGTGCCTGGGTGGCCGCCGTCATGTACTCGTCATAGTTGCCCGGGTAAACGCGCAGCTCGCCGTAATCCAGGTCGGCCATATGGGTACAGACCATGTTCAGGAAGTGACGGTCGTGTGAAATAATAATCATGGTGCTGTTACGTTCGTTCAGCACCTGCTCCAGCCAGCGAATAGTATCGATGTCCAGGTTGTTGGTAGGCTCATCGAGCAGCAGGATCTCTGGATTAGAGAACAAGGCCTGCGCCAGAAGCACGCGAAGCTTCCAGCCTGGCGCGACTTCGCTCATTGGGCCATAGTGTTGCTCCAGCGGAATGCCCACGCCCAGCAACAGTTCGCCCGCACGTGATTCTGCGGTATAGCCGTCCATTTCACCGTATTTTTCTTCCAGATCGGCCACTTTATAGCCGTCTTCTTCGCTCATTTCCGGCAGCGCGTAAATCCGATCACGCTCTTCTTTCACTTCCCACAGCTCGCCGTGGCCCATGATCACCGTATCCAGCACGGAGTACTGCTCAAAGGCGAACTGATCCTGACGGAGTTTACCGATACGCTCGTTAGGGTCGAGCGATACGTTGCCCGCCGACGGCACAAGATCGCCGCCGAGGATTTTCATAAAGGTGGACTTGCCGCTACCGTTGGCACCGATCAGGCCATAGCGGTTGCCGCCGCCAAATTTGACAGAGATGTTTTCGAACAGCGGCTTACTGCCAAACTGCATGGTGACGTTGCTGGAAACTAGCACAGGATTGCCTTTCGTTTACGATGGGGGAATAAATCAGCGCATAGTATGCCAAAAAAAAGGGGCGGCGAATACACCGCCGCCCGCTGAAGCTTTCCGTTTTCGCTAATGGCTTTCCGCTTTACGTTCCGTTGCGGGTATAGCTCGTGTCCCGACGTCGTCACTCAGCCAGTCATGCAGATAGTGCTCGATCTGTTCCAGGCTGCGGTTGCGCGTTTCCGGCACGCATTTAATAACAAAAACGGCCCCGAATAAGCCTACAAAAGCGAAAATAAAGAACGCTCCGGAAAGCCCGACCGTCGCCAGCAGCACCGGGAAAGCCAGTGAGATAACAAAGTTGGCTATCCACATTGCGAATACCGCGCCGCCCATAAAGATCCCGCGCAGGCGCGTTGGGAAAATTTCCGACAGCAGCAGCCAGGTCACCGGCGACAGGGCGCCCTGCTGGAAGCTGAGGAACATCAGCATCCCCAGCAGGACCAGATAGCTTCGCATCATGTCCGGCTGGCCACCTATTGTTTCCGGCATGAAATAGCTGACGCAACCAATAAAAAGCAGGCAGGCAGTACAGCCGAACTGGCCGATCATCGTCATAGTCCGGCGACCCAGACGGCCCAGTAGCCAGATGCCGACAAAGGTCATCAACACTGAAATTGCACCGTTGGCGATGGTGGCAAACAGGGCAGCGTCGGTGCTCATACCTACCGCTTTTAGCATGGTGGGCGCGTAATACATAATGGTGTTGACGCCGGAAAGCTGCTGAATAACCGCGATGCCGATGCCGATAAGAAACAGTTTGAACAGCCAGGGTTTGCGCAGCGCTTTCAGACTGGGTTTGCTTCTGTTCTCTTCCTCACTGAGCGTTTCTTCGATTTCGGTCATTTCCCACTCTACATCACTTTTAGCGCGGGTTCGTTCCAGTACCTTGCGTGCCTCAGCCAGACGCCCTTTCATCGCATACCAGCGCGGCGTATCGGGCATAAACATCATGCCAAACCAGAGGGCCACGGCAGGCACAGTCGCGATGGCCAGCATCCAGCGCCAGGTTTGTTCACCGCCCCAGGCAGCATTAAAACCGGCGTTAGAGATATAGGCCAGCATTTGACCGGAAACGATCATCAATTCCTGCAGCGTCACCAGCTGCCCACGCTTGTTGGCAGGCGCGATTTCAGCGATGTAAACCGGCACGGTTGCGGCCGCGCCGCCTACCGCCACGCCTAATACCAGGCGGAAGAAAATCATCCAGTGCACATCCGGTGCCAATGAGGTTCCCAGGGCGCCAACAGCAAAAATAACGGCGAGAACGATAATGATTTTCTTCCGCCCGGCTGCCGCAGCGAAATGGCCGGCAATCAGCGCGCCAAAGGCGGCACCGAACAGCAGCGAACTGGTGACCAGGCCGGTAGTAAACGGCGTGAGGTGCAGCTCCGTGCCCATAAACAGCAGCGCGCCCGAAATAACGCCGGTATCGTAACCAAATAGCAGGCCGCCCAGCGTAGCAATCACCGCGATTACCTTAACGAAGGGTTCCGTGCGTGACGTGCTGTTCGGTCCCGATGCCCGATTGGGCGTGAGATATTGTTCTTTAGGCATAATGTTGACCTCTTCATTATTCGCAGGTCAGGCTGCCAGGATGGATACGTGGCGCCTGGTGTATTCTCCAGGCTCTTAACTTAGTGCATTTCTTTCATTTGAAAGAACAATGAAAATTAAATTTTGCGGCACAGCTCTCACGGTCTGATTGTTTTTGTGACGCAAGTATCATACAGAAGGGATCCTCTTCGCCTTTGCGGCTATCAGCCTGCGTACGGAAGCAAACCGGGCACCGATGCTACTAAAATTTTTATTTCATTTGATGGAAATACCTCAACCGAATTTTACCTGATGCGATTGCAGCGGATTTTTTGCTGCTGACAGACATTCAGACTGGTGAAGGGACAGGCGGCATCGGATTAATAATGGCAAGACGATAAGAATTTAGCGTCAGATAAGACAGGGAAAAAGACAAAGGCCTGGGCTGGCGGCAACATTACGTTACCACCAGCCGGGCTATGGCATCACGGCGTAT
This sequence comes from Erwinia sp., assembly GCF_031978025.1. Taxonomy (NCBI): domain Bacteria; kingdom Pseudomonadati; phylum Pseudomonadota; class Gammaproteobacteria; order Enterobacterales; family Erwiniaceae; genus Erwinia; species Erwinia sp. The sequence continues at coordinate 1,407 of NZ_DALZCD010000214.1, read as the reverse complement.
CGCCACTTTCCGCCGGACCAAAAACGGAGTAATTCGGCAGCTGTACGTTCTGATAAAGTTCCCAGCCGCCACCCAGCGCTTTATAAAGCGCGACCAGATCCAGACTGCTCTGTACCCTGGCGGAGGCGGCCTGCTGCTTCGCCTGAGAGAGCTGGCGCTGCGCGGTCAGCGAGTCGATAAACGAAGAAAGCCCCTTACCGTAGCTGTCATTAGCTAAATCGAAGGCGTTTTGCAGCGCATCGACCGTTTGATCCAACCCTTCAACCTGCTGCTGGTCGGTGCGATAGCTGACTAACGCGTTTTCCACATCCTGCAAGGCGGTCAGCACGGTCTGACGGTAGCCAAGTGCTGCACTGGCCTGCTCCGCTCTGGCGAGCCTGACGCCCGATACCAGCCTGCCGCCCTGGAAGACAGGCAGCGAAACCGAGGCGCCGTAGCTGTAGAAATGGCTGCTCCAGTTATCCAGATAGCTGGCATCAGTGTTGCGCATCCCAAATTGCCCGGTCAGCGAAAAGTCGGGAAACAGTTGCGCGACGGAAACGCCAATATTGGCTGTTGCCTCATGCAACCTCGCCTCCGCCTGGCGCACGTCAGGACGACGCCGTGCCAGCGTGGACGGCAGACCGACCGATACTGCTTTCGGCAAGGCCGGCATCGCTTTCGGCGCGGCCAGCTCGGCATCCAGGGCGCCAGGTGGCTTGCCCGTCAGAACCGCCAGTCCGTTCATCGCCTGATGAATTTGCGCTTCATACTGCGGCAGCTGCGCCTGCAGAGAATGCAGCTGAGCGCGCGCGTTTTCCACATCCATCTGGGGAGCAAGGCCGTTGCGTTGCTGACTTTGGGTCAGTTCCAGCGTCTGCTGCGCGACGTCAATCTGCGTTTGCAGTGTCTGGCTAATCAGCTGCGCGCCGCGCAGCTGTAAATAAGTTCGGGCTACTTCTGCCTCCAGAGAGACCAGCGCATCGTTACGGCTTTCCAGTGATTCCTGCTGCTGCGCGCCTGCCGCCTCGACCTGCCGACGGACTTTGCCCCACAGATCCAGTTCCCAGGCGGCGTCAAAGCTCCCCTGATACAGCCCAACCGGTTTAGTCAGCCCGTTCAGCGCCGAGCGGACATCGCTATCCCCGCCGATATTATCCAGCTGGTCGTAAACGCCTTTGGATTCCAGTTCGCCCTTCAGGCCCAGCTGCTGGCGCTGTGCCGACGCGGCACCGTTAAGAGTGGGAAACCACGCGCCACGAGCCTGATTAAGCTGCTGTCGAGAACCGGCAATACGTAAAACCGCCTGTTGCAGGCTCAGGTTACCGGCAATAGCGCGATCGATAAGGCTGTTTAACTGGGGGTCGTTAAAAGACTTCCACCAGCCCGGGTTGGTCACGGTGCTTTGGGGACGAGACGCACGATCCG
>NZ_DALZCD010000213.1:0-7614 GCF_031978025.1 Erwinia sp. | reverse complement strand
AATATTGCTATAATTTTTACTTGAAACAGCAATTGGAAAGCCCATGATATTATTTTCATTAATCCGCTTTTCCGTTTTTAACCAGGCTGAATATTTTCCGGTAGCATTACGATAAACCGTTCTGCTGGTTTTAAAAGAAAGGCGTTCAGACTGACCATCGCTGACATAGCCTCCATACATACCGCCGATGGTTTTTTTATAACTGGATTTATAATAACTGGTTTCAAACAGCCAATAGCCCAAAGGAAGGTTAAAAGAAAAACTTTTTGCAGCCTGATTGTCATCCTCAGCATAAAGATCGTTATAGGAATAGTAGTAACTAATCGTGTCATTCAGGCCCAGAACATTTTTTAGCGAGGTATTGATGGAATATTGATACCAGCCGGTATTGCGATAGCCGGAATTGTTCATCCCAAGATAAACTGAAAAAGGAAAAAATTTGTTGTCGATATGATTGATTCGGGAGTAACCGTATTTATCATCAGGTTCTATCAAAAGCCGATCGGAGGAAGAAACGCGCAGAATGTTATCGAGCCCCTGATCGATATCGCTCATATTAAGGACGTTTTCTTTGGCAAAAGGCATGGCGCTAAACATTCTCGCCTTCTCTCGCCAGCCAGGTTTTTCCCCATTATGGAGAAAACCAGATATTTTACCCCACAGCACCCTCAGCTCCAGCTTTTCGCTGCGCAGCGAACCGGGAATAATGGTGACCTGAGTAGTCGCATAGCCACGACTGATATAAAAATCCGTCAATTCCTTTATCAGCTGCAAGACTTCCTGCTCGCCCATAATCGTATTTTCGTAACGGCTGACAATCTCATTTCGAGCGGCTGAAAACTCAAACTTCTCATCATTTTCAATGACTATTTCTTTGATAGTAAAACGATATTTACTGGGCCGAGCCTCTTCACTGGCAGTATCCTTCTGGGCAGCCTCGCCTTGTTGCAGCTGTTTTTCCCTCTGCTTTTCTTGACGAATAAAATTTTGCTGTTTTTCTTTATCAATACGATCAAGATTTCGTTGCGCCTCATTAAGCCCATAATCTGAATCTGCAGCATAACTGTAACCTATGCTGCACCCCAGAAAAATTAATAGTGCTATTTTATTCATTCTGTATTTCACAACCTTTCTCATTGTTAATTCAGTGTCAGGGTGTAAACGATACTGGCAGACACGTTACCGGCTGATATTCGTGAGCGTAAGGCATCATCAAAATACATTTCTCCGGCATAGGTAACGCTCCGCTTACCGGTGAAAGAAGCAGTGCTGCCAAAACTGCCCGCCTCGTTTATTGCTTTTTCCGTGTAGCGCTGCCCGCTTTTTTGGTAGAGTTTTACATAAACATTTTTCGCCGTTCCCGAATTTTCCAGCACGCCGCTTGTCATACCCCATGCCGTTTTTCCTTCAAAAGAAATTCTTGCTGAAGTCATTTGAGGACAGTCCAGGGTAATAGAAAAATCTTTTTTCGCGGCGGTATAGCCACTTTTTACTACATCAGCCAGCGAGTAATCTCCCAGATCGATGCGATTGGTACTGGCATAAATAGCGCAACTTCTTACTACAACATTAATTTCATCTGAAATGATATTCAGGATTGTCAGCTGGTCTTGTGGTGCATTTTCTGGTGAAACAACCACCTTGACGAGCGAACCAAAGGGAATAATGCCACTGGCAGCTGTCCCCGTTTGTACCAGCTCCAAAAGGATTTTATCTTCGGCCTGTATACAGTTATCCCTACATGTATAAGCACCCGGCACCCATGAGTTATTAGTTTGCGACTGCGGCCATCTTATGCGTATGCCAATTCCCTTAACATTTGTGTTGTAAACATTGCTGATAGCCGATTTAATAAAAGGTTGGGTATAGGAAGAGGTCCATTGAGCGTTGACGCCGCTACCGCATGTATAGGCAATTCGGCTTACAGGAAGAGTAGTGGAATAAAGCACGGTGCCGACCGTTCCACGATCGGAAGGAACAATAGTAACCCTCGGGAAAGTAATATTTTGTAGCGGCGTCATTAAGCTACAAGCAGCATAGGTAGTAAAGGACAGCAAGCCAGCCAATAGTACAAGCGCAATCATAAATATTTTTCGCCAATAAAAGTTAGCCATTTCCCTGGTCCTTTTCTTTACACATAAGTGAGATTGAATTTATACCGCTCTTTACTTTGATATTATTGTTACGAACCCATGACTGGATAATACACATTCGCGGCTTTTTATCTGCATACCACCTGGCTTTTATCGGTCGATAACTATCGGGTAGAACAACAAGCACAATGCCTGCCTGGCCTACTGTTCCCAAAAGGCTGTCATTTTCATCATATATTTTTGTGCCGAATGGGAGGGGATTTCCTGAGGTACCTTTTATTCTCCCTAAAACCGTATTTTTACGGAAATACTGGTATTCTGCTCTAACCACTGCTCCGGCAGTAGGTACTAATATTGGTTCGTCCTCATCGTTTATTTCAAAACCTAAAGGTGCACCTTTAGCATCAAGAATAATTCTGTTCTCTTCATAAGGTGTTAAATTAGGTATCACACCATAGCCATCAGCGCGCACTCTGCTGTTCATCGTATTTCCTATGCTGGCACCCTCACCGCCCGGCGCTTTAATAAGGCCAATGGTGTCGCCCAGATAAGAAAAAAAGTTTATTCCTTCATCGTGTATTAATGCGGCTCCGGAAAGATTTACACCGAAGCTGTCGCTGATTATGCTTTTGCTATAGCTAAGACTTTTTTGCAGATAGCTATCGGTATGACCGACATTGATCCCAAATTCAGGCACCCTTTTACTTGACTGGTTAAAATAGCTGTTGAAGTTTGAAGTATAGTTTTGCCCCTGATGACTTCCATTAACGGAAGTCCTTAGGTTGGCCTGGTCACTGGTGTAGGCCAGTGAAGCAAGCACCGTGGGCGGAAAGCTTTTGGTGTAGCCTAAGGGAACTGAGAGCGCGGCGTAAAAATTTGACTGCTCTTTACCCAGTGCGGTTAACGTTTTACTAAAGTTCAGGCTGTAGTTTATAAATTCATAGCTGTTACGATAACCAACAATCCAGGACGATCGGGACTGGTTAGCCGGGTTATTATTGTTTTTTTCCCATGCTCCTGTCAGCGATAACTCACCCCATTCTGGAGCCAGATACTGACTTAAGGAAACTTCCAGCCGGTCACGGTAGCGATTTATCTCTCTTTGACGGCCCCTGCCTGCCTGCTGGAGAGTTAAAAAGTCGTCCAGCGTATAGTAATTTTCGCCTGTATGATGATACCCAGAGACATTAAGAAAGGTCTGGGTTTCGCTCAGCTGTTTAGCCGCGCTTACCTTGATTTTAGTTGTATCCTTCAGGCTACGCTGCCTGTTCGTCTGGCCCGGACTATCAGAGTGATAAACCTCTATACTGACCGCACCCAATGGCGTATTGAAGGCCGCGCCACTGCTGATACCCAAATAGGTATTATCAAACGTCAGCTGGCTGCCGCCAAAGATTGTCAAATTATTGGTCAAACCGTAGCGTAGAGTCGACTCAAGTATTTCAGGTGCGTTGGGGTAGTCGTAGCGTCGAATTTTACCGCTGGCGACAGACCAACTAAAACGGTCTTTACGTACCAGCTGTGGCAGGCTGCTATAAGGCACGCTAAAGGTTTTTATCGCCCCGTTGCTTTCCCGGATAGTGACGTCTAAATCGCCACCATAGCCAGGCATATTCAGGTCGGTGATATTGAACTCACCAGGAGGAATATTTCTTTCGTAAATTGTGTTGTTATTTTGTTTTATCGTTATGACAGCATTACTGTCGGCCACCCCTCTTATCTGTGGCGCATAGCCTTTCATTATCCACGGAAGCATACGTTCATCACTCTGTAACACCATGCCTCGTAAAGGAACAGTGTCAAACAGGCTTCCGCTGGTATTGAAATCGCCAACGGTTAATTCAGATAAATTAGCACCGATGGCACGCTGAGCATAAGATTGCAAATGCTGTAAACGACCAGGATTGTGATTTCCGCCGCTGACTGTATCCAGAGTAGTCAGGCGCCATGCGCCTAAACGCAGCATGGTTTTTAAATCTCCATACCAGGAAGAGTAGTTGCCATAGCGCGACAGGCTATTTGAGCTGCTTAGAGAATAGTGTAGGCTCATGGCATCAATGCCCTCGTCCCAACGAGAAGGCGGAATAAAGTCTTCCAAACCATGTAAAAAATAGATTTGTGGGATAGTTAACCGTAACGTTTCATTGTCATAGTCATAGGTAGCAGTGGCACCTTTCATCATCTTTACAATATTAATGCACTGCTTTTCTTGCCATTTATGCTGAAGTTTCTTTTCATCAAGCATGAGGTGTGTAAAGACTTCATGAGGAATACAGGGCACCACCTCCCCTGCTTCTTTAACAAATGTCGTCTGGTAGTTTTTTATTTTCTTGTCGTTAACGTAAAGCGCCACGCGATAGGTACCGGCTTTAACCCTTTCCCCTTCCTCCAGCCAGCTAAGATCGATATCCTTATTAAAATCAGTAATAAATGCCGTATTGAAACGAACTTTTTTTCTTTTTTCTGTTAATAGGTCATCTTTAGTCGCCCCTTCAGATGCACAGGAAAAAAAACAGACGCCTAATAATAAAATCGCTGCTGACAAAGGAAAATATCTATTCTTTTTAGGCATAAAAAACCATCTTCAAATATTACAGCGTTAGCTTTTTAAAGACAAAAGCCCCTAAATCGGTAATGTATTGATAATTCATTTCCACTACATTATTGCTGACGCGATTGAATACAATTTTTTTAGAGGAGTAAGGATCGATCATCTCTCCCGGTAACGTTTCCAGCTCTTTATCACCGTCACCCAACAGCGTAAACCTGGAAAAAGAAATATGGTAAGGTGAATCATTAGTAACCGTATATGTCCATTTTGCCTTTTCTTTTTTTACCGTCCATTTTAGGTTCTCTGCTGCTTCAATCAGTGTGCCGGATAAACCTGCTGGACGGTAAAAGGCTTTTATGCGCGTGCGGAAAGCAATGTCCAACTTGTTCCCGGACTCAGCATTATCATCGATTGCCGGTACATCCAGCGCATTTATCCAGAACATGCTCTCCCGATCTTTTGCTAATGCTGTTGCGGCTTCTTCTGTCGGGAAAAAACGGAAAACCTTGCTTCTGTTTGCATTAATTCGAGCTACGGGCGGCGTAATAACCAATGGGATATCATTTGTAATAGCCATGCTGCTATTGCTTTTTTCCGCGAGCCATATCTGTACCAGCGAGGGCATATCGCCGGTATTCCTGATCGTAAAAGACTGTTCTTTTTCTGCTTCGTTTAAAATCACTCTGGTTGCAAGGATTTGAATAGCGGAAAAAGAAAATACAGACCAGCCCAGGGTGATAAAAAATAATATCATCCTTAACATAGTAATCCTTTCATTCACGAATGAGTTACAAGAAGGGGGACGCTGCCCCGTTCTTTATTATTGATAAGTAATTGAATAAACCACATTTGTTTTAACCGTACCGGCAGTAGCAGCGTTGCCTACGGCGGCATACTGCCCCCAATAGGAAAATCTGGCTTTGTTCCCACTGATAGTAACCGGCTGGTGACTGGTATTAGCTTGATTCAGCGCTAGCACCGTTTTATCCTTGTTAAGGATACGAACATAAACATTGCCCGCTCCGCCGGTTGTTTCAGTATTTTTCAAATAGCCGGTGGCAGCGTCTATATTGGTGCTTTGCGCGCGTTCAAACACTACGTTTGCTATTTTATCGTTAGGGCATTTCTCCCCACTCAAATTTATATGGAATGGCGTATCCCCCGCTACCTGACCTGCCTTTGCCAGAGCAGTCACGCTGACAACGGGTAATGCCACTTTAAAATTTGCACCCTGGCTTGGGTTAGCTTCATCCCCGCCTGAAATCTCGCAGGTTGCATCTGAAATAGTGCCTTCAAAACTGATCGTGCCATCATTAGCCGTAACCGCAGCTGAAGAGAATCCACAAACTGCTGCAATCAGCAGTGTCTTTCCATAGCCGTTCCGCATCAAACTACCTTTAATCATGGTTTACTTCTCCCTTTTAAATGTTGCCTTATAGTTAACCGTCTCGTGCTAGCTGGTTTTTACTCAACACTGCTTTTGATTTTTTTATTCAGAAACATTTAAAACTAAAGTAACAGTTTTATCCTGTTCCAATTTAAACTACCCCTAAACCAATAATCTATTATTTAAGTCTTAACCCTGTCTTATTTTGACAAAGGCATTTAAAATCAGCTTATTGAAGAAAAATCTAATCATGGCTTTTCCCTTGCTTAATCGGCGGCTCTCTTCTCTACTTAAGGTTGCTTAAGCAAGCAAAAATGTGGCTCCCCCTCTTTTTGAGTAAAAATGTTTCTTCCTGGTCTCTTTTTGATCCGAAAAATTGCAATCCGTTTTCGCTCCTCCTCATTCTTTGAAATTATTTTATAAATTATTTACATGCCTGAAATATATGACTGCCCGGTAAATTATGGTCACGATTCATCCGACCAGTAAAAAAAAGATTGAATGCACACAAAATTAGCCGCACACTTATGCTTGTGCTTTTTCCTTGTTATTATAAAGGATAAAAGCTGTGAAAAAGATGTTTAACCCACCGCTTACAGTAAAAATTGATTATTTAAAAAATTATTAAGTTAATCCCATAGCGTCAGTTTCACATTTTGTTAAAAATTACATTAACTGACAGAAATATGGCTGCACCTTATTATCACTAAGAATGAGGTAAATGTTCATCTTCAGCTACCCTGCTGGTATCATATTATTAAATAAACACCAGGATAGCTTTCGGATATGCCATCTATTAAGGAAGAACAACATCATGGATAATAAAGACAATAGCGTTTATTGTATTAACGGTCAGGTTCATTTTTTTCCACAACAGAATAAGCTCGCCTCTTGTAAAACAGGCGAAGCCTTCACTACTTATGTTACCGCCTCACGTTGTTTGCACCTGTTGATTTGCCAAAGCGGGAAAATGGTATCCCATCATGCCCTTTATGCTGCGGGCTGGGAAAATCATGGAAAAATCGTGACTCCTAATACACTTTATCAGACCATTTCTAAACTGAGAAAGCAGTTACAGGATGCCGGACTGACGCAAGATATTATCCAGACTCACCCGCGGCGAGGATGGTGTATCAGCGAGACGGTTTCTATTGAGGAAAAGACCATTGATGCACTAGCGGATACGGCGTTACAGCAACACGGTCTGAAAGATCTTTGCAGGAAAATATTTAGTGCTTATCCAAAGAAGATGCTGACGTCTATTACACGTTTCCGCTAATTCGCTTTGGCGATGTTTTGGATCAGGCGGGCTTAGCGCTATGCATCGGGGCCAGTAATATAGCCCTCTATGTTGTTACCAGACGTCAGGAACAGGCATGAATAAAGTGTGAATCGCGCCTCTAACCCGCAATAGTGACATGACGGCAGACGGAAAACGCCCGAGAAATATGACAGGTAAATCAGACACAGGGAAACGGTATAACAAAGAGATATCGGGATAACGTACAGAAAAGATGGGAGGGTGATACTGGAGCGGGAAACGAGACTCGAACTCGCGACCCCGACCTTGGCAAGGTCGTGCT
>NZ_DALZCD010000212.1:0-7708 GCF_031978025.1 Erwinia sp. | reverse complement strand
GTATTTACGGCCCAGCGTACCGTCGTCATGCAGGTAATCGGCGTAGCCAGGTGCGGCCAGGCACCAGGCTGCGACGTCGCCGCAGGCATCAAAAACAAACAGCTCTGGCGGACGGCTGCCCTGCGGCACGGTATAGCCAGGTACATAGCCGGTAACGGCAAGCAGCCCTTTTTGCAGACTGGCATCGTTATAAATCAGCGGGATCTGTGCGTTAGGCGACGGTGTGGACGTCCCGTTGTTGCCGGTGACGACGATACCCAGCGCGTTAGCGCTGACAATGCTGCTCAGACTGTCACGCACCAGATCGTAGCGGCCGCTGGTTCTGGCGCTTTGTTGCTGTGCCATAGTAGACAGTCGCTCACTTGAAGCATAAGACATGTTAATTATTTTTACGCCGTTATTGAGCAGCCCGGCAATGGCTTTCTGAGTATCCTGGTAATAAAAAAGATTATTACTGGAAGCCTGCGCTATCCATAAATCACTGTCGGGGGCAACGCCGCCGGCAAACGCTCCGCTGGCCAGTCCGGCGGCCGTCAACGCAACCAGCGTGCCGTGCCCTGCCCGTCCATTGTTATCGTTGAGGGTCTGGCTGCCGCCAGCCACATAAGAAGCGAAATGGACGTTGCCATAATTGATGTCTGAGCGATCCGGGGCCAGGCCGGAATCGACAATACCGACTTTTACCTTGCCGTAAGTGACGACCGGTGAAGCCGGGGCTGGCGCAGGGGTCGGCGTCGAATCCGTGGTGGGTTTCGTCTGGGTTACAGGTTCAGTTGTCGGCGTACGTGTTGGCGTAGGCGCGCTTACCGGGGCTGGCGTCGGGCTAAGCGTTTCGCTCCCGCCTCCGCCGCCTCCGCCGCCTCCACATCCGGTCAGCAATAATGTACTGATCAACACGGCCAGCACCGATAGTGATGGGGGCGCGGAGAAGTCAGGAACCGATCTGATAATATGCACGAATATCCTCTTGAACCGTATTAAGTAGAGCCATCCATGCTTTGATATGAAAGTTTAGATCCTATCTGGAGAGATAACAGATATTGATATTTTAAGGGTTCACGATGCTTCCAATTGTCAGAACAGCTGATGATTTTTAGAGGTGTTTGTAGGTTAAAGCCAGAACGGCTGAAGGCAGGTTAGCTAAAAAAAAGCCCACGCGCTGGCGTGGGCTTCTCGTTAACGGCGGAGCCGATCAGGTGCCGCTGTGCGTGGAATAGAGCGCATCCGGCGCCACATTCATATGCTTGAGCACCGGGCCGATGATATTGCCGAAAACCGGCGCGGCAACCGAGCCACCGAAGTGATCGCCTGCTGTTGGGTGGTTAATCATGATGACCAGAGCGACCTGCGGGTTACTGGCTGGCGCCACGCCTGCGGTATAGTTGATATAACCGCCATCGTATTTACCGCTCGCGCCCATTTTCTCCGCCGTCCCCGTTTTAATCGCCAGACGATACCCCGGCACGGCGGCACGTACGCCACTGCCGCCGGGCAGCGCATCGCTTTCCATCATATGCACTACTGAGCGTACGATATCTTCATCTGCCACGCGCGTACCAATCACAGGTGGCGTTACTCTTGTAATCGAAAGAGGACGATAAATACCAAAAGAGCCCAGCGTGGCGTATTCACGTGCTATCTGTAACGGCGTCACGCGCAGACCGTAGCCGAACGAGAACGTGGCCCGCTCGATATCGGCCCAGCGTTCACGGTGCAGCGGGAAGTAGCCCACGCTTTCGCCGGTCAGGCCCAGACCAGTGGGTTTCCCCAGGCCGAAAGAATGGAAGGTGTTAACCAGTACTTCAGCGGGCATCGCCAGAGCAATATGCGACACGCCGATATCGCTCGATTTTTGCAGGATGCCGGTCATGGTCAGTCGCGGCCAGTGGCCTACGTCACGGATCAGGTGTCCGTTAACGCGATAAGGCGTGGTGTCCAGCACGGAGTCCGGCCGTACCAGTTTGCGCGCCAGCCCTTCCATGACCACCAGCGGTTTTACCGTCGAGCCGGGTTCGTAACTGTCATTAATAGCCGCATTACGCATCTGGTTCGGTGATACATCACTGAAATTATTGGGATTATAGGAAGGATAGGACGCCATCCCCAGAATTTCGCCGGTATCGACTTTTACCAGTACCGCCGCGCCAGAATCGGCTTTGTTCAGCAATACGCCGTCGCGCAGTTTGGTGTAGAGGGTGTACTGATCGAATTTGTCGATGCTGAGCTGTACCGTTGGCGGCTGACGAGGCGGCTCATAGTTAATCATGGCGATAATATTGCCGTGGGCATCCTGACGATATTTCTCTTCGCCAGCCGTGCCCTGCAAGACCTTATCGAATCCTTTTTCTAACCCGTTCAGGCCGCTGTTGTCCGCACCAACAATACCGAGCAGCGGCGCAGTCGCCTCGCTCATCGGATAGAAACGGCTGTCATCATAGACGGTAGAAATGCCGGACAGATGGAGTTTGGCAATATCCTTAGCGATACCCAACTCGATTTTATGGCCCAGGTAAAGGAAGCGGCGGTTGGGATTGGCTTTGATCTGCCGGGCGATTTCCTCAGGGCGCTGATCCAGCGCGTTAGCCAGATATTCCCATTTCGCGCTGGTAAAATCGGGATTGGCTTCCAGTACGCGCTGCGGATCGGCAATGATATCGCGCGAGGGCACGCTCAGCGCCAGCGCCTCGCCGTTGCGATCCAGCAGCGTGCCGCGGTTGGTCGGGATAGTGACGGTACGCAGCGAGCGTTCATCCGCCTGTTTCTCCAACATGGGATGATTGATCAGTTGCAGATCCCCTACCCAAATCAGCAACAGCAGCATGGAAACGAACACGCCAAGGCAAATCAGGCGAAAGCGAACGGGATGAAACGGCTCCTGGTCTTTAGCCAGTGATTTCTTTAAGCGGGGCATGGCTCTTCTGTCGGCGAATAGCGAATAACTGACCGGGAGTTATACAAAAAATGCAGGAGTGAGAACAGGAAAACTGTGTTTCAGATCGTGATTATCGCCGGGCGGTTTGTCTGAAAAGCGAGTGAGGCGCCAGATAAAAAAAACCTGCGCATCTGCGCAGGTCGGTGAAACAAAGTTAATTTTGATGTTCACCCATCAATACCTCTGGGACCTAAACTGTAGCAACCGGGCCAGCCTGCTCGCCAGCGCGCATTCGCAACAGTTACCCGCAAAATGTAACCAGCCATGTGATTTCTATGTGTTTTTGCAATGTTAGCGAGAAATTGCCGGGCAAGGCATCCTGTCCGGGTAAACCCATCGCCGGGCAACAGGCAGGAAAAAAACGTTCAGGCCCGTTGGACCAGGGTAAACAGCCCTCTAAAAAATTGAGGTGGTTCGTGTCTTCCATCGCTTGATCATCAGCGATTACTGGCACCATTAAAATGCTGTTCCTGACGCCTGACGTCAGGTTTCCACCTTGCGAATTTCCACCAGGCAACTCATGGCGTTTGGTCCCTGCGTCAGCGACGAGGTGCCAATGTCCAACGTTAACACATTTGGATTGCCTGCCTGGTCATACGGCAGCCAGGCTTTGCCGAAGCCCGGATCGAACCAGGCGCCGGTAGCGATAACCACCACGCTGCGGCTGAGGCCGTCCGTCAGTCTGGCCCCCGCCAGCATGCGCCCGCGATCGTTACTGACTTCAATGGTGTCGCCCTCGACAATGCCGCGCATCCCGGCGTCAGCCGGATGCAGCCAGAGCGTTTCCCGGCCAGCGGTTTTGTTAGCCTGTACCGCAGGCGTAGCATCCATCTGGCTATGTAAACGGTCGTCCGGCTGAACGGAAATCATATGCAGCGGAAAGCGCTGACGGATCTCCGCCCCCAGCCACTCCTGCGGCGGCCGCCATTCAGGATGCGGCGCAAAGTCCGCCAGGCCAAAGCCTGCGAGGGTTTCGCTGAATAACTCAATTTTCCCACTGGCGGTCTGGATCGGGTTTTGCTGCGGATCGCGGCGAAAATCTTCCATAAAAACAAACGGCTTATCGCCTTCAGGTACCTCTACATAGCCCTGTTCCCAGAACGTCTGAAAATCCGGCCAGTCGACGCCCCTGCGCTGGTGCGCCGCCGCGCACTGCTGGTAAAGGTGCTCAATCCACTGCGCTTCGTTACGTTTTTCAGTAAAGGTATCGCGATAGCCCAGACGTTCCGCCAGATCGGCAAAAATATCAAAGTCGTTACGCGCCTGATGCTGGGGTTTGATCGCCTGATGCATGGCCAGCACAAAGCGGTCGCGGGACGATCCGCCAATGTCGTTGCGCTCCAGCGAGGTCGTTACCGGCAGGACGATATCCGCCATTTGTGCGGCTGGCGTCCAGACAATATCCTGCACGATAACCGTTTCCGGCTTCTGCCACCCTTTTACCAGCCGGTTAAGCTGCTGATGGTGATGGAACGGATTGCCGCCTGCCCAGTGGATCAGGTGAATATCGGGATAAATCTGCGTTTTACCCTGAAACGCGTAAGGCTCCCCCGGATGCAGTAGCATATCGCTGATGCGCGCCACCGGGATCGACTGGTCAGCAATCGGGTTGACGCCGGTAGAGATCGTTGGCGCCGGTCCGTCAATACGCGGATTGCCTACCCCATTCATTGAGCCATGTCCGAAAGAGAATCCGGCACCCGGCAGGCCAGGCTGGCCCAGCATCGACGAGAGTGCGATCATCATCCAGTAAGGCTGCTCGCCGCGATGGGCGCGCTGCACGGAATAGGCGCTGGTCATAAAGCTGCGCCTGCCGATCAGCTGTCTGGCCAGTAGCTCAATGCGCGCAGCGGGAATGCCGGTAATCTCGCTGGCCCAACGTGGGGTTTTCGCTGTCCCGTCGCGCTCACCCAGCAGATAGCCGCGCAGCTGTGGATAACCCACGCAGTGCGAAGCCAGAAAATCACGATCTGCCGCGCCCAGCCTCTCCACCTCGTACCCCAGCGCCAGCATCAGCGCCACGTCGGTATTGGGCCGGATCGGAATCCATTCGGCATTAACAAAGTGCGGGCAGTCATCGCGCATTGGGCTGATGTTGATTATCGGCGTGCCTTTGGCAGCCAGTTCAAGCAGCGCCGGTTTCAGGCTGTGCTCCCCCGCCCCGCCAGAAGCAACCTGGCCGTTTTTCAATGCCAGTCCGCCAAAGGCCACAAAAATGTCGCTGTGCTCAATCACGCTCGGCCAGTCGGTCACCCGGCCGGTCAGCGGCAGCCAGGTACCGATAATATAGGGCAGGAAAAACTGCGCGGCACCCCAGCTGTAGTTGCCCACCTGATCGATGCCGCCGCCGCCGGTAAAATAGAAGCGGCGGATCAGGCTGCGGGCATGGTTAACGCGGCCCGCCGAAGACCAGCCGTAAGAACCGTTAAAAATACCGCTTGCGCCATAGAGATCGCGTACCCGCCGGTTTTCTTCCGCCACTAAATCCAGTGCCGTTTCCCAATCCACCGCCACAAAATCCTCCCGACCCCGCAGCGTGCGATCGCTTTTTTCACGCGATTTAAGCCAGGAGCGACGCACCATTGGCTGACGAATGCGCCTGTCGGAATAGACCAGTTCAGGAATAGTGTTGAGCATGGGCGACGGATCGCGATCGGCGAAGAAGGGTTCGCAGCGCTGCAGCTTACCGTCTTCGACAACGGCGGTAAAAGCCCCCCAGTGGGCAAGGTGCGGCACTTTTTTTAACGTCATGGCGGGCAGTCCGGCTGGTGATTTTGTCAGGCAACAGGCTACCATTTTTCCGCTGCGCTGCCGTAAACTTCTGTGCGGTCGGCAAGCCCGATAGCCCGCAGGCTGAAACGGCAAAGCTTTCACGCAAAGACCTGATTCGGCGAAGCGGAGTGGGTAGGCCCCTTTTTCGTTAGCTTTGCGACAGCCACAGCATTCTGTTTGCTTGAAGTAGCTGGCAATTTCCGCAACACTGGAGCCATGTAAACGTTTACCCTGGAAGGCTGTCACTATGGCTACCATTAAGGATGTTGCCAGGCTGGCGGGCGTGTCTGTCGCCACTGTTTCTCGCGTGATTAACCATTCGCCTAAAGCCAGCGACGCTTCTCGCCAGGCTGTTAACAGCGCAATGGAAGTATTGCAGTATCATCCCAATGCTAACGCGCGCGCCCTGGCACAGCAGTCAACGGAAACCATGGGGCTGGTGGTAGGGGATGTTTCCGATCCCTTTTTCGGCGCGCTGGTAAAAGCGGTTGAGCAGGTCGCCTACGGTACCGGCAACTTTTTGCTGATTGGCAACGGTTACCACAATGAGCAAAAAGAGCGTCAGGCCATAGAACAATTGATTAGACACCGCTGCGGCGCGCTGGTCGTGCATACCAAAAAGATCCCGGATGCCGATCTGATCCCGCTGATGAAACAGATCCCGGGAATGGTATTGATCAACCGTGCGCTGCCGGGGTTTGAAAAGCGCTGTATCGCGCTGGATGACCGCTACGGATCCTGGCTGGCAACTCGTCACCTGATCCAACAGGGTCATCAGAACATCGCGTTTATCTGCTCAAACCACCCTATTTCCGATGCGGACGAGCGCCTGCAGGGCTATTACGACGCGCTGAAGGAGCATAACCTGCCGTGCGGCGATCGGCTGGTCGCCTTTGGCGAACCGGATGAGATCGGCGGCGAACAGGCAATGACAGAGTTGCTGGGGCGCGGCAAGGCTTTTACCGCCGTTGCCTGCTATAACGATTCGATGGCGGCAGGCGCGCTGGCGGTGCTTAGCGATAACGGCGTGCGGGTGCCGGAAGAGATGTCGCTGATCGGCTTTGATGATGTGCTGGTGTCGCGCTATGTCCGCCCAAGGCTGACCACCGTGCGCTACCCTATCGTTACCATGGCACAGCAGGCAGCAGAACTGGCGTTAGCGCTGGCTAATAACCAGCCGCTGCCCGAGGTGACCAATCTGTTCAGTCCGACGTTGGTTCGCCGCCATTCGGTCGGCTCGCCGGACTGACGCTTACGCCTCCAGCGCCAGCAGTTCCTGAATAGTTTGCGCGCGACGGATCTGGCGCGGCTGGCCGTTTTCAAACAGGACTTCCGGCAGCAGCGGGCGGCTGTTGTAGGTAGAGGACATCGACGCGCCGTAAGCGCCAGTATCATGAAAGACCAGATAATCGCCCGGCCTGACCACTGGCAGCGCGCAGGTATCGACTTTACCGCCTTCCAGCTGGGTGAAAACGTCGCCAGATTCGCACAGCGGGCCTGCGACCACGGTGTCGAGAGTCTGGCTCTCTTCCAGGTCACGTTCGTCACCGGCGATGGCCGAGATATGATGGTAGCTGCCATACATCGCGGGACGCATCAGATCGTTAAAACCGGCATCTACCAGCACAAAATGTCGGCTCCCCATTTGTTTAACGGCGCGCACCTGCGCGACCAGCACGCCGGATTCTGCGACCAGAAAACGTCCTGGTTCAATTTCCAGCTTTACCGCATGACCCAGGTGCTCTGCCACACGCTGGCGCGCCGCATCCCACAGGCCAAAGTAATGCGCGGTATCAATCGCCTCCTCACCGAAACGGTACGGAATGGAAAGCCCACCGCCTGCTGATATCGCTTCTATATCCTGTCCGAAGTCGATCACCAGCCGGACCATTGCCTCACAAACCTGCTCCAGATGACCGTAATCCACACCCGAACCAATATGCATATGAATGCCAACCAGCTGAAGCTGATGTTGCTGAATGGCCGCCAGCGCCAGCGACAAAT
>NZ_DALZCD010000211.1:7532-7792 GCF_031978025.1 Erwinia sp. | reverse complement strand
TGATGGAAGCTAACCCTAATGCGGGTATCATCCAGTCTTCGCCGAAAGCGTCCGGGATGGATACGCTCTATGCACGTTGCCAGCAGTTTGCCACCCGTGTTTACGGCCCGCTATTTACGGCCGGCCTGCACTTCTGGCAGCTGGGCGAATCGCATTACTGGGGCCACAACGCCATTATTCGCGTGAAGCCGTTTATTGAGCATTGCGCGCTGGCGCCGCTGCCGGGTGAAGGCTCTTTTGCCGGTTCTATTCTGTCGCAT
>NZ_DALZCD010000211.1:0-7522 GCF_031978025.1 Erwinia sp. | reverse complement strand
GTCGCATGACTTTGTAGAAGCCGCGCTGATGCGCCGTGCGGGCTGGGGCGTTTGGATCGCTTACGATCTGCCGGGCTCCTATGAGGAGCTGCCGCCAAACCTGCTGGACGAGCTGAAACGCGACCGCCGCTGGTGTCACGGTAACCTGATGAACTTCCGTCTGTTCCTGGTAAAAGGCATGCACCCGGTACACCGTGCGGTGTTCCTGACGGGCGTCATGTCCTACCTGTCGGCCCCGCTGTGGTTTCTGTTCCTGGCGCTGTCAACGGCGCTTCAGGTGGTGCATACGCTCATGGAGCCACAATACTTCCTGCAGCCGAGGCAGCTCTTCCCGGTCTGGCCGCAGTGGCGTCCCGAGTTGGCAATAGCGTTGTTCTCCACCACCATGGTGCTGCTGTTCCTGCCGAAGTTGCTCAGTATCATCCTTGTCTGGTTCAAGGGCGCGAAGCCTTACGGTGGCGTGATACGGGTTACCGTTTCGCTGTTCCTGGAAGTACTGTTCTCCGTGCTTCTGGCGCCGGTGCGTATGCTGTTCCATACGGTATTCGTGGTCAGCGCCTTCCTGGGATGGGAAGTGGTCTGGAACTCGCCGCAGCGTGATGATGATGCGACACCGTGGAGCGAGGCGTTTAAACGTCACGGTTCACAGATGGCGCTGGGCATCGTCTGGGCTGCCGGCATGGGCTGGTTGGATCTGAACTTCCTGTGGTGGCTGGCGCCGATCGTCTTCTCGCTGATCCTGTCGCCTTTCGTGTCGGTCTATTCAAGCCGTTCCACGACCGGTATGGCCTCTAAGCGCGCTAACCTGTTCCTGATCCCGGAAGAGTTTGAGCCGCCAAGAGAGCTGCTCGACACCGATCGTTACAACGCGTTGAACCGCGAACGTGCGCTGAAAGATGGCTTTATGCACGCGATGTTTAACCCATCGTTCAATGCGCTGGCCAGTGCAATGGCGACTTCGCGTCACCTGACGATCGATATTCTGGAGTTTGCCCGCGACCGCCGTGTTGAGCAGGCGTTGAGCGAATCACCCGCGAAGCTGGATCGCGATCGCCGCCTGGCGTTGATCAGTGACCCGGTTACGCTTTCCAGAATGCACTATCGTCTGTGGCAGCATGCCGACAAGTATCACGACTGGTTCGATTATTATCAGTCTCTGCGCATGAATCCGCTGGCTATTCAGCCAACGAAAATCTGAAGCAGGCATAAATAAAAAATCCGGGAACGCAGGTTCCCGGATTTTTTTTGCCGTAAAGAAAGGCGGAGATTACTTCTTCGCTTCAACGCCCGGCGCGGCATCACGCGTCATAAACTGCTCGGTCACGTCAGGCAGATGATTCAGCGCCCAGTCGGCCATCGCCACTTCCTGCTCGCGGATCTGAGCAAAAATTCTTGCCCCTTCGGTATCACCCACCAGTTCTGCTGCTGCAATCAGCGAGGTGTAGCTGGCGATTTCCAGGTTTTCGAACACGTAGCTGCTGATAGCGCCTTTCACGACTTCATCGTCAGCCATCATGCCGCCCATGGCCTGACCGAAAGCCGTCAGTTTACCCATGGTATCTTTCAGCACGGAGTGGGAGGTATCGTAACGGTCAATAACCGACTGTACCAGCGCCTGCTGCTGACGAGTTTCTTCAATGTGCTGGACGATACGAGCTTTCAGGTCGGGATAGTGTTCAAGACGGTCTGCCTGTTTTTCCAGCATACTTTCCGCTTGCTTTTCCATCGCATGGGCATCTTTTACCCAGGCCAGATAGTTTTCTTCATGAGTGGTCATAGTATACCTCTTAATGATTCGTGTTCCGGAAGACGACTTGTGGCCTTATTACTGTTCAGCTTATCGTTATTGCTGCTCAGCAATGACGGTCAGCTTCTCGTCAGTCGCCTTCTCTTCTTCCAGCGTTTCACCCAGCAGGCGAGCCGCTTCTTTGTAGCCCAGTTTTAAGGCCAGCGCACGCAGCGTGCCGTAAGTCGCAATTTCATAGTGCTCAACTTTCTGTGCCGCACCAATCAGGCCAGCGTCACGGACCGGGCCAGCCTCGACAGAATCAATAATTTCCTGCGCTTCTTCTACCAGACCTTCAAGGGCATGGCATTTCATGCGTTTAATGCGCACGCCGTCGGTGCTTTCGACCAGCTGATCCAGACGCTCTATCTGGCCCTGCGTCTCTTCAAGGTGCTGTTTGAAAGCAGCGACCAATTTTTCATCGGTAGCGGCACGTGCCATTTTAGGCAGAGCACGAGAGATCTGTTTTTCCGCACTGTAAACATCGGACAGGTCATGAATAAATAAATCTTCCAGCGTCTTGATGGTCATATTTCACTCCGTTTCAATACAGGAAAGAAAGCGTTAATTCACACTCCGTAAAGTTACAGAAATAAGGTTAGCTGGTTATGCGTATTTCGGTAGGCAACAAAGAGACATTTTCGATTTCAAGGATTATTCTGAGAGTGATATCACGGGCAAAAGATAAAAATGACATTTAACAAAAGGTTGAATTTTATAGCTGGTGAAAATAGAAAGGGGCAAATTATTCACTTTTCCCGCGCGGCGTATCATCGGGCAGGCCAAAGAGGCGGGAAAAGCAACGTGATTTTTCTGAATGCGCTTATAAAGCGTTAATTAAGCCCGCCAACGAACGACGGCGGGCCTGGGGGGAATTAAACCGTAGCCTGTGCGCTGGTCATTCCCGGGACTAAAATAATTTTCCGGCAGTCTTCCTGGCGCTTTTCAAAAATCTCATAACCGCGTGCTGCCTCTTCCAGCGGCATATGATGGGTAACGATTTCCTCAGGCTTCAGATGCCCCTGTTCAATCAGCTTCAGCAGGTCAGGAAGATAAGCGTGAACATGCGTCTGACCCATTTTAAAGGTCAGTCCCTTATCGAAAGCGTCGCCAAACAGGAAGCCATGAATAAAGCCGGCATAGACGCCAGGCACGCTGACAATCCCGCCACGACGGACGGCCGCAATACACTGACGCAGCGCTTTGCCGCTACTGCCTTCCAGCTTCAGATTGCTGAGCACGGTTTCCGTCAGGCTGCCTTTGGCTTCAAAACCCACCGCGTCGATCACGGCATCCACGCCACGATGGCCTTTGGTATTTTCAATAATCCAGGCTGCCGGATCATCGTTGTCATCAAAATTGATTGGGATAACGCCATATCTTTCGCGGGCAAAGGCGAGGCGGTAGTTATGATGGTCAATCATAAAAATTTGCTCGGCGCCTGCCAGCCTGGCGCAGGCTGCACTGAGCAAGCCAACCGGCCCGGCACCGAAAATAGCCACGCTGGATCCCGGCTTGACCTCGGCGTTCTGTACCGCCTGCCACGCCGTAGGCAAAATATCGGAAAGGAACAGCACTTTTTCATCCGACAGCGTATCGGGCACTTTAAAAGGGCCGGCATTTGCTTTTGGCACACGCACGTACTCTGCCTGGCCGCCGGGGATCCCACCATAAAGATGGCTAAAACCGAACAGCGCGGCAGGCGGCGTAATTTTTTTCGGGTTCAGAATGGCACCCCGGCCGCTATTGGTCGTTTCGCAAGCAGCATACTGATGGAGATGACAGTAGAAGCAGTCACCGCAGGCAATGACAAAGGGGATAACCACCCGATCGCCTTTTGCGACTTTCGTGACGGCGCTGCCTGCTTCCACTACTTCACCCATAAACTCGTGGCCAAAAATGTCACCGTGCTCCGTGCTGGGAATTTTGCCGCGATAAAGATGCAGATCGGAGCCACAAATAGCCGTGGCCGTTACGCGCAGGATGATATCATCTGCGGCCTCAATCGTTGGGTCAGGCATGTTATCAACGCTGACCCGGTGCGGGCCGTGGTAGGTAAGGGCTCTCATATTTTCTGCTCCAGTCTGTTTTAATCTCACGCAAAAGCGTAAAAAGTGACGCTTACCAAGCATAGAACATGAAAATGAACGCAGGGGGCCTGGGGCGCTGAAAGCTCAAACATCCGACAAAGAGAAGCTAAACTGGAGGGAGAATTGACAGAAATTTTGCGATGCATGGGCTTACTGATGTTAGCCGTTACGTTACAATAGCGCGTTTTTTATACCATCGGGGAAGTGAATGACCACACTGTTACGTTCTTTATTGCTGATAGTCAGCCTGACAATGCTGACCGGCTGCGGCAGCATTATCAGCCGCACTTTTCCCGGTCAGGGGCATGGCAATCACTATTACCCTGGCGTGCAGTGGGATGTCCGTGATACACCCTGGCGCTTTCTGACCATTATCGATCTGCCGCTGTCGCTGGTTCTCGATACGTTATTGCTGCCGGTGGATGCGCACCACGGACCTTACGAGTAAACGTTATTCCCAGCGGTCTGCGCGGTCAGATTCGCTGTTATCGTCTTCCCACTCATCCGCTGCGGCTTTACCTTCTTCCGTGTCACCTGGCGGTTCCAGCTGGAATTCACCTTCATCCCATTCGTGCAGCGTATTTTCCGGCAGCCATTCCTGGCGCAGTTCAATTTCATCGAAGTCGCCGTCGAAAATGGCCTGTGCCGCTTCGCCGGTGCGCAGCGCAAGGATTTCACCCTCTTCGATATCGTCTGCAAGGAACTCTGCCTGCCACATGATATCGCCATCCTGCATTACATATTTTTGCAGGTTGAACTGACTTACCGCGGCATCATCCTCTTCCATTTCCGGGTTAGCGGCTAAAAACTCTTCACGCGCGGCGTCGATAGCCTCTTCCAGCGTTGCATACATGCTCATCAGGTTTCTCCATAACAAATAATGCAGGTTTTAAAGAAGGATAGTAGAAGATCGGCTGCGGTAAACCCTGAGAGGGAAAAAAATAAATGAAGATTTATATTAATTAATCAATGAGTTAATCAAATACCGTTTGCAATCAATAAGGCGGGCTGACACACGCTTGAGAACATCAGTTAAAAAGGCGAGTTGAGCAGAGTTTCCTGCGTTACCATGACTCAATTTTTGCACAGGGAGCAAGGTCACATACAGCGTGCCGCTAACCGCACTCTCATCAGTGGCCGGGCTGAGCAATAAAATGATTTGACGCTTACATCCGCAATGCGTCAGGGCTGGTGGCGTAATAATTGCTCGTTTTTATATGAATTTTTGTCGTTTGATTAAAAAAACAGACCGGTATTAAGGTAAAAAAACCTTATAGAATTGGGCAACATAAAAGAGGATAAGGCCTTGATGAGCTGTTGCCTGGTGACAGGATTTTAAAGCTGCTTAATCAATCACTCTGCTTCAAAAAAAAACCCGGCCTGAGCCGGGTTTTGTCTTTCGGTAGAGAACTTACTGCAGCAGAGACATAACGCCCTGTGGAACCTGGTTGGCTTTTGACAGCACGGAGGTACCAGCCTGCTGAAGGATCTGCGCCTTCGACATGTTAGAAACTTCTGTTGCGTAGTCAGCATCCTGGATACGTGACTGTGACGCGGTCAGGTTGGTCACAGTGGTGTTCAGGTTGTTGATGGTAGATTCAAAACGGTTCTGAATCGCACCCAGGCCGCTACGTGCGGTATCGACGTTCTTGATGCGCGCATCCAGATCGGACAGGTTGCCGCCGGTCACGCTGAAGCTTGCGCCCAGGCCGGAAGCCTGGAAGCCTGCGCCTGACAGGTCGATGCTGATCACGTTAGCGTCGGTTGCGTCGTTGGCGCCAACCTGAATTTTTACGCTGCCGGTGCTGTTGAAAATCGCCGTGCCGTTAAAGGTTGAAGCGGTACCGATACGGTTGATTTCAGACAGACGCGCGTCAACTTCTTTCTGGATTGAGTCGATGTCGTCGGCGCTGTTGGTGCCGTTTTTAGCCTGAACAGTCAGCTCACGGATACGCTGTAAGTTGGTGTTCATCTCGTTCAGAGAGCCTTCAGCCGTCTGGGTCAGAGAGATACCGTCGTTGGCGTTACGTGCAGCCTGAGTCAGACCTTTGATCTGCGAGTTCATGCGGTTAGCAATCGCTTCGCCTGCGGCGTCGTCTTTAGCGCTGTTGATACGCAGACCAGAAGAAAGACGCTCGATAGCGGTGCTCAGAGAAGCCTGTGATTTGTTCAGGTTGTTCTGAGTGGTCAGGGACATGATGTTAGTATTGATAACGGACATAATCGTTTCCTTAAAATTTTTACCAGGGTTCGGATACGGCGCCAGGATGCCCGTCACCGTCTGTATTCTTTATCGTCACGCCCTGGCAAAACTTTAAAGCGACTTGCAGAAAAATCTGCAGAAACTGTCGTTTAGGATAAGTCTTAACTCACGCAAGCCATCAAAAGAATCAGCCCTGAAATAGTCGACCGCCGCGGTTAAAACTTTAGTGTTTTTCATTAATAAGTTTGCCTCATGACGGTATGCAGATATTAAGAATATTCTCCTCGCCAGGAGCGACTATGCTTAACGCTCAAAAAAACAGAAAAAGTTCCCCCCTACTTTGTCGTTCCTTTCACTTTGCATACCGGAGGCCTGGCATGAGCAGCCAAGGCAATAACAGTAAAAGCACGTCGTTTCGCCGCATGATGGGCGGAACCCAACACCAATATGGCCTTATTCCTTTTCATCTGACGCGTCGTTCTTTGCTGAAAATCAGTGCGGTAACGGCAGCCACGGCGGCCGTTACGCCGGGCGCCGTATTGGGCGATAGCGACCTTCCCGCCACCCCTGCGCCGCAAATGCTGCCCCTGACGCTGAAGGTCAACGGCGAGCGTAAACAGCTTGAGGTCGATACCCGTACCACGCTGCTTGATGCGCTGCGCGAGCATCTGCACCTTACCGGCACCAAAAAAGGCTGCGATCACGGCCAGTGCGGTGCCTGTACTGTCATTGTTGATGGCCGCCGCCTGAATGCCTGCCTGACGCTTGCCGTTATGCATGAGGACGCCGATGTCACCACCATTGAAGGTCTTGGCACGCCCGATAATCTGCATCCCATGCAGGCCGCTTTTGTGAAACACGACGGCTACCAGTGCGGCTACTGCACGCCTGGACAGATTTGCTCGTCGGTAGCGGTGCTGAAAGAGATTGAAGCGGGCATTCCCAGCCACGTCACGCTCGATCTGGTGTCGTCTCCGGAAGTGACGGCCGATGAGCTGCGCGAAAGAATGAGCGGCAATATTTGCCGCTGCGGCGCTTACTCCAACATTCTTGCCGCGATTGAAGATGTCGCCGGGAGCCAAAAAGCATGAAGGCCTTTACCTATGAGCGCGTGAAAACGCCCGCCGAAGCGGCTGCCAGCGCGCAGCGTGTTCCCGGCGCTAAATTTATTGCGGGCGGCACCAATCTGCTCGACCTGATGAAGCTGGAAATTGAAACACCTTCTCATCTGATAGACGTCAATCACCTTTCTCTGGACAAAATTGAACCTGCTGAGGATGGCGGTTTACGCATCGGCGCGCTGGTACGTAATACTGACCTGGCGGCCGATGAGCGCGTGCGTCGAGACTATGCCGTGCTTTCCCGGGCGCTGCTTGCCGGCGCTTCTGGCCAGTTACGTAATCAGGCCACCACGGCAGGCAACCTCCTGCAGCGCACGCGCTG
>NZ_DALZCD010000210.1:0-7816 GCF_031978025.1 Erwinia sp. | reverse complement strand
CCACTGCCGCAACAACCAGCAGAGAGTGGAACTTAGGATCGATGTTTTGGCTCAGACGACGAGTCATGCCCATGAAGCCCAGTGCGTACAGCGGCATAAAGGCAACAAAGAAGCCGATGATCCAGAACCAGAAGGCGCGCACGCCCCATTTTTCGTTCAGGCAGAAGCCGAACGCTTTCGGGAACCAGTAAGTCACGCCAGCAAAACAACCGAACACCACACCACCGATAATTACGTTATGGAAGTGGGCAATCAGGAACAGACTGTTATGCAGTACGAAGTCAGCACCCGGCACCGCCAGCAGAACACCGGTCATACCACCCACAGAGAAGGTGACCAGGAAGCCTACGGTCCACAGCATGGCAGAGTGCATCTGAATGCGGCCCTGGTACATGGTGAACAGCCAGTTGAAGATTTTAACACCGGTCGGGATGGCGATAATCATCGTCATAATACCGAAGAAGGCGTTAACGTTCGCACCAGCACCCATCGTAAAGAAGTGGTGCAGCCACACGATGAAGGAAAGGACGGTAATAACCACCGTTGCCCAAACCAGCGAGGTGTAACCAAACAGGCGTTTTTTCGAGAAGGTTGCGACCACTTCGGAGAAGACGCCGAAGACAGGCAGAACCAGGATATAAACTTCCGGATGTCCCCAAACCCAAATCAGGTTGACGTACATCATCATGTTGCCGCCCATTTCATTAGTAAAGAAATGGAAGCCCAGATAACGGTCAAGGGTCAACAGCGCCAGCGTCACGGTCAGAACCGGGAAGGAGACGATGATCAGCACGTTAGTACACAGGGATGCCCAGGTAAAGACAGGCATTTTGAACATGGTCATGCCCGGTGCACGCATTCTCAGGATAGTAACAAAGAAGTTAATACCTGTTAATGTTGTCCCGATACCAGAGAGCTGAAGACTCCAGATCCAGTAGTCAACCCCGACGCCCGGACTGTATTCAGCCCCGGACAGCGGTGGATAAGCCAGCCAGCCGGTCTGTGCGAATTCGCCCACACCCAGTGACAGGTTAACCAGCACCACGCCCACAGCCGTGAACCAGAAGCTCAGGTTGTTCAGGAACGGGAAGGCCACGTCGCGTGCGCCGATCTGCAAAGGAACAGCGATGTTCATCAGACCGATAACAAACGGCATCGCTACGAAGAAGATCATGATCACGCCGTGGGCAGTAAAGATCTGGTCGTAGTGATGAGGCGGCAGGAAGCCCGGATCGCCCATTGAGGCAATCACCTGTTGGCTACGCATCATGACCGCATCGGCAAAGCCGCGCAGCAGCATGACGAAAGCCACGATGATATACATGATACCCAGTTTTTTATGGTCAACTGACGTCAGCCATTCAGACCACAGGTATTGCCACTTACCGAAGTAAGTGATTGCTCCAGCAACAGCCAGACCACCAAGAATGATGGCGGCAACCGTAACCACGATAATTGGCTCGTGGTACGGAACAGCATCAAGGGTTAATTTTCCCAACATCGTATTATTCCTCGGCTCCCGCGTGAGAGGCGTCGTTCATGTCCATGCCTTCATGCTCAGAGGACATAGCCATATTCCCGTGGTTCATCTTGAATTTGCCAATAACCTGCTTGAACAAATCAGGATTCGCCGTAGAGAAGAACTCCACCGGATGGTTTTCGCTCGGCGCAGCCAGTTTCTCGAAATCATCCATGGTCATCAGCTGGTTAGAAGACTCTTTTGCTTTCGCTACCCACTGATTGAATGCTGCATTATCAGGTGTGGCGATAGCTTTGAACTTCATGCCGGAGAAACCGCGTCCGCTAAAGTTAGAGGAGATACCGTCAAACGTACCGGCTTCATTTGCGATCAGGTTCAGCTGAGTCTGCATACCCGCCATAGCGTAAATCTGGCTACCGAGGGTAGGAATGAAGAAGGAGTTCATCACGGAGTTCGAAGTGATCTTAAAGGTCACTGGCGTGTTGGCCGGGAAAGCGATCTGGTTGACGGTCGCAATACCCTGTTCAGGGTAGATAAACAGCCATTTCCAGTCCAGCGCCACCACATCAATCTCAATTGGTTTCACATTGGAAGCCAACGGTTTGCTTGGTTCCAGCGCATGGGTTGATTTCCACGTCAGGACGCCAAGGAAGAGAATGATTAAGATTGGCACAGTCCATACCACGGCTTCCACTTTATTCGAGTGTGACCAGTTTGGACTGTATTTTGCTTCGGTATTCGATGCCCGATATTTCCAGGCGAATACCACGGCCATCAGGATTGCCGGAATAACGACGATCATCATCAAGCCGAAGGCTGTCAGTATCAGCGAACGTTGCTCCATTGCAACCTGTCCTTTGGGACTCAACAATGCACTATCACAGCCACTTAACAATACAGTGCCTGCGATTAATGACAGAATCCCCAAACTTTTATTGTATTTCCTGAGTCTCATTTAACGACCTCAATGACAAGGGCTCTATTGTCGTTTAAGTGTGGCGGCATTTTACGGGAACGTTTCAGTACTGTAAACCAGCAACAGCTTGTGTCAGCAAGGTGTTGACACCTTTTGCAAACACTGTCACACATGTTTCGGAGGGTGACAAAATATGAATAATAGCAGGGCTTTGGGGGTGATATAACAAAAACAGATGGAAAATCCCCTTCAGAAAAGAGGGGGGCTATAAACAGCGAAATTGGTACTCAATTATTTAACATAGTTGTAGCATTTGAGCTATGTCAAATAGACAAAAATAGTTTCGCAGCGGTTTTTATTTCCCATTTAGCGGTAAATGTAAAGACGAAAATCTTTAGGAAATAACGGAAGAAAAGGAATAAGCGAAGCGGTGGAAATGTTAAAAAACGATTAAATTTCCTGCGACACTGCCGTTATTTCCAGCGAAAAAAAAGGCATTTGTTACGTTGCTGTTAGCGTATTTTCTGCTATGAGAGCCAACTATTAATCTAAACGTGCGCTTACAGCAGTAGGGCTAATATATAACGTTTTTTTAAACGCCTGTCTGCGATTATCTGACCGCAGCAAGTTTGCCTTAAGTCGCTACTGTTCTGCATCCGCTTCTGCGTCTCGCAGGCTGGTTACGTGAGAGATATCACAGTATTGCCGCGCATTATCGCCTCTCTGTTGACAATCTTATGCGCGCTGTCAGCCGTAAACGGTAAGAACGCCACGGCTCGAGCCAGGACGATAAAAGCGATTACCGCCTGGTTGCCAGGCGGTAAAACGTTTCTGGCTTCAGTCCGGCGTTCTGCGCAGCGCCAGATAATCGAGTAGCGAACCCAGCATCACGCCTGCCAGTCCAAGCATCACTGCGGTGCTAAAGAGCGTGGTGAGTAAATGGTCAATGTGCGTCACACCTGATGCGTCCAGCGCCAGCATGACCAGGGCTATGCCTGCCAGAACGCAACCCAGCAGCAGTAAACGGATAGCCCAGCGATAGGCTTGTGGCCAACGGTCGCGGGGAGCAAATTCGCGCGTTTTCTCTGCCCGATCCAGCGTGCGCTTACAGCCCGCCAGCAAAACCAAACCGGGCAGTGCCGCTGCAACGGAAAAGGCGTAAAACGCGGGCCATCCCCAGCTCGCCACAAACCAGCCTGCTACCGGCCCAACATACACACGCCCCACGGCAGAAAGAGCGGAAAGCAGAGCGAACTGTGTAGCAGAAAACGACTTGTTGCACAGCGTCATCAGCAGAGCCACAAAGGCCGCGGTGCCCATGCCGCCGCAAAGATTCTCTGCAAAGACGGCGGCAGCCATGCTGTAAAGATGCTTGTCGGTCACCGACAGCAACCAGTAGGCCAGGTTCGACAACGCCTGCAGGATACCGAACAGCATCAGCGCGCGGTAAAGGCTCAGCCGCTGCATCAATACGCCGCCATAAAGCGCGCCAATAATAGTGGCAAACAGCCCAAGCGTTTTGTTCACCAGGCCCACGTCGCCTGCGTCAAATCCTACGCCGCGAATAAGGAAAATAGTGGTCAGGCTGGCGGCGAAAGCGTCGCCAAGCTTATAAAGGACGATCAGCGACAGGATCAGCCAGGCGTTATTGCGGGTGAAAAAATCCCGTAGCGGGGCGACGACCGCCTCCTCCAGCGAACGCGGCTGCACGACGGCCTCGTCCGGTTCCTTCGCCAGCAACGTGGCGATAATTCCCGGCACCATCATGGCAGCCATCAGCCACCAGATGGCCTGCCAGCCCAGATAGCGATCAGCCAGCCAGAGCGCCAGTCCGCCGGACACCAGCATGGCCAGCCGATAACCGAAAACGCTGATCGCCGCGCCACTGCCACGCTCTTCGGCCGGCAGGATATCCGTTTTCCAGGCATCAAAAACAATATCCTGCGAGGCGGAACAGAAAGCGACCAGCACCGCCAGCGAGGCGAGCAGCGTTAAA
Source organism: Erwinia sp. (assembly GCF_031978025.1). Lineage (NCBI taxonomy): Bacteria > Pseudomonadati > Pseudomonadota > Gammaproteobacteria > Enterobacterales > Erwiniaceae > Erwinia > Erwinia sp. The sequence continues at coordinate 3,424 of NZ_DALZCD010000210.1, read as the reverse complement.
TCGCGTGAAGGCTGCATGAATCCCATCAGCGCAATGGCGACCACCAGCAGCAGTTGAGTCACCAACAGCCAGCCGCGTCGACGCCCAAGGAAAGGAGGCGTATAGCGGTCCATCAGGGGGGACCAGAGAAATTTAAAGACGTAAGCCTGTCCAACCAGCGAAAAAAAGCCGATGGTTTTAATATCGACATTTTCTACGGCCATCCAGGCCTGTAACGTGCCGGACGTCAGCGCCAGCGGCAGACCGGAAGAGAAACCGAGCAGGAGCAGAAGGGCAGCGTTACGACGGGTGAAAATTTGCAGATAGTGACTGGGCATACGAACCTTAAAACAGTGCCCGCCAGTGCGGCGGGCAAGGCAATATTAACGGGCGTTTTGCTTAACGAACTCGTGAATGCTGGTGTCCTGTGCCATATCGTCAATCACATCGCCCAACGTAGCGTTAACGGCGTTGGTGATCTTATCGTTGGTGGCGTTAAACGCGCCTTCAACGCTGTAGGTCTGGCGGTAGTTTTTCACCTGTTTGTTGCCGTTTTTCGCCGTAGCGATAATAGAAATATCGGCTTTAGTGGTAATGCTGTAGCGCACGTTGCCCTGGGTAACATCGGCATACAGGTTATTGACCACAATTTGCAAATCAACCGCCCCGTTCGGACCGATCATGTAGCCGCGCGCGCCCATTTGTTTCTCCAGCACTTCCTGCAGCAGGAAACGCAGATCGCGGGAGGGGGTCAGCGTAACCAGCTGGCCGTCGCGGTTAACTTTAGCAAGCGCTTTATCGGTACGCTGATCGGCGCCGTTGATGCTGACGGTGACGCCCATCAGGCTTGGGTCCTGCTGTGGCAGTTTGATGACTGGCGAAACGTTCAGCGTGGTGCTGTTGGTCGCGCAGCCGGCCAGCATAAACACAGCCAGCAGGGGGAAGAATAATTTTTTCAGCATACTTATGTTCTCGATTTTATGGGGTGTAGTCCGGACAAAACCGAGGTCATCATAACATTGCCTGTAGTAAGGGGAAGCCCCGGCGATGCGCAAATTCATCACCTTATCTTTTCCACCCGATACCCGGACAGGCTTTTTTCAATCGGACAGTTGCAGCCGCCCGCAGGAAAATGCACAGTAGCGCCCGCCAGGCAGCGGATATTTTTCTGCAAACGGATCGGCAGACGGCGAAATCCGTCTAATATTTAAAAAGATGGGGCGCATCAGGTCGTAGAGGAGTGTGGTTATGATCCGCGAACAAATAGAAGAAAAGTTGAGAACGGCATTGTCACCCGTGCACCTGGAGGTTCATGACGAAAGCTATCGTCATAATGTTCCCGCTGGTGCGGAAAGCCATTTCAAAATAGTCATCGTCAGCGACAGCTTTCTTAACCAGCGCTTTCTGATGCGGCATCGCACCATTTACAGCGTATTGGCTGATGAGCTGGCTGGAAGCGTTCACGCGCTGGCGCTGCATACCTACACCGAAAAAGAGTGGGAAGGGCTACAGGATACGGTTCCGGCTTCGCCAAATTGCCGCGGCGCCGGTACGCTGGCCTGAGTCACTGTCTTAAAATCTGAAGCGGCCTGCGGGCCGCTTTGTTGTTTCTGGTCGAAAAAAACGCAGTAACCCGTTCTTTTACTCCTTTCAGATACAAAAAGCGTGAACGTTAACAAAATGGCGGCGTGTTGTAGCCTCGACTCGCTTTGCCGTTGCCGCTATAATGCTGCGTCTGTTTTTCCGAATGTCTTCGGGACGCTTCTGACAACAGGGAATGCGGTTCTGACATCAGAAGCCGTCCCGGTTCTTAGTCTTACTTTGCCTCAACGGGTAGAGCGAGTCTGAAGTTGACCGAGCACGTGATTTTTTGAGGTAATAAGATGCAAGTTTCAGTAGAAACAACTCAGGGCCTGGGCCGTCGCGTTACGATTACCGTTGCTAAAGATGTGATCGAAAACGCAGTGAAAAATGAGCTGGTCAGCGTAGCGAAAAAAGTGCGCATCGACGGTTTCCGTAAAGGAAAAGTGCCGATGACCGTGGTTGCACAGCGTTACGGCGCGTCTGTTCGTCAGGACGTTCTGGGCGATCTGATGCAGCGCAACTTCGTTGATGCGATCATCAAAGAGAAAATCAATCCGGCTGGCGCGCCAAACTACGTGCCGGGCGAATACAAGGATGGCGAAGACTTTACCTATTCCGTAGAGTTTGAAGTCTATCCGGAAGTCGAGCTGAAAGGCCTGGAAGCCATCGAAGTTGAAAAACCGGTTGTTTCCGTCACCGACGAAGACGTCGATGCCATGCTGGACACCCTGCGCAAGCAGCAGGCGACCTGGAAAGAAACCGATCGTGCAGCGGAAGCTGAAGACCGCGTGACCATCGACTTCTCCGGCTCTGTAGACGGCGAAGAGTTCGAAGGCGGCAAAGCGTCTGATTTCGTTCTGGCAATGGGCCAGGGCCGCATGATCCCAGGCTTTGAAGACGGCGTTGTTGGCCACAAAGCGGGCGAAACCTTCACTATCGACGTGAACTTCCCTGAAGACTACCACGCTGAAAACCTGAAAGGGAAAGCGGCGAAGTTCGACATCGTGCTGAAGAAAGTTGAAGAGCGCGAACTGCCGGAATTCACCGAAGAGTTTATCAAGCGTTTCGGCGTGGAAGATGGCTCTGTAGCAGGTCTGCGTACCGAAGTCCGTAAAAACATGGAGCGCGAGCTGAAAGGCGCCGTGCGTAACCGTGTGAAGACTCAGGCTATCGACGGCCTGGTCAGCGCTAACGAGATCGACGTGCCGGCTGCCCTGATCGACAGCGAAATTGACGTGCTGAAGCGTCAGGCTGCACAGCGCTTTGGCGGTAACGAGAAGCAGGCTCTTGAGCTGCCTCGTGAACTGTTCGAAGAGCAGGCTAAGCGCCGCGTTGTGGTTGGTCTGCTGCTGGGTGAAGTTATCCGCAGCCACGAACTGAAAGCGGACGAAGATCGCGTTAAGACCCTGATTGAAGAGATGGCGTCTGCTTACGAAGATCCGGCTGAAGTGATCGAGTTCTACGGCAAAAATAACGAGCTGATGAACAACATGCGTAACGTCGCGCTGGAAGAACAGGCGGTTGAAGCCGTACTGGAAAAAGCCAAAGTGACCGAAAAAGCAACGAACTTCCAGGAACTGATGAACCAGACCCAAACGGCCTGATCATCTGATTTTTCAGGATAAATTAAAGCCCGTGGTCATCATGACCGCGGGCTTTTTTCTTTTATCTGTCGGAAGACATGACATTATGTGCCTTGTTCGCTCGTTAAAGCGGCGAATAATCAGCTATGCTACTTTTCCTGGTTAGCAGCCGCCTGAAAACGTTGTTATGCTTGAATTAGCGGGGGTGTATCCCCAGATAGTAAAGTTACGGTAGGGCTTTAGGATCTCCGATAGCTTTCGGGGGAGTAAAGTTGGGG
>NZ_DALZCD010000209.1:0-7881 GCF_031978025.1 Erwinia sp. | reverse complement strand
TCTGCACTGCGGCGAATGTTGTAGTAGTAGTCATTATGCGTACGCGGGATCAGCTTGGGCGTGCCGGTGCTGCCACCGGAGAGCTGGAAAAACGCCACTTCGTCAGCGGCAGAAGGCGCCGCGACAAACTCGCCTTCCGCCTCGTCGATCAAGGCTGCCAGTGAGGTATCGTCTTCACGGGCATTGCGCAGGACGACCTCACGCAGCGACGAACAACGCTGGCGCAGCGGTCGCAGATAGTCATCGGTCGCAAACAGCGCGTGCTGGCGATCGGCGATCAGCAGAACGGGGTCAATCTGCCGGACGTAGGCGTCCAGCTCCTGGCGCTGATGGCTGAACAGCGCGTTGACCGGCGCTACGCCGATTTTTAGCAGCGCAAACAGGGTGATATAGAATTCAGCCACGTTGCCCAACTGCACCAGCGCGGTGTCGCCGCCCTTCAGGCCGCGACGCTGTAAAGCTGCGGCCAGGCGGGTGCTGGCGCGCTCCAGCTGCTGATAGCTGTACTCACGGTCGCCCTCAATCAGCGCCGTTGCGGGGTTATCAGCGTGGCGAGTCAATATATCCGTCAGGGGCAGATCCAGCCAGTACCCTTTTTCACGGTAGCGGGCAGCGAAATCATCGGGCCAGCGGGTATAGGAAATCGTCATAAAATAGCCTTATTGCAGTCCAAAAACGTGCAGCATGGTGCTGAGCTTGACGCCGGTTTCGTGCCATTCCGACGCTGGAGACGAGGCCGGGACAATGCCCGCACCGGCGAACAGGCGAATGTTTTTTCCGGCCAGCGTGCCGCAGCGGATGGTCACCACCCATTCGCCGTTGCCTTCGTCGTCGCACCAGCCAACGATGCCGCCGAACAGCCCGCGCTCAAACGGCTCCAGCTTTTCAATCCACTCGCGCGCGGTGACATGCGGATAGCCGCTCAGCGCAGGCGTGGGATGAAGCAGGCAGGCCAGCGACAGCGCCGTTTCTTCTGCCGAAGCGGCCATGCCTTCAATCGCCGTCGCCAGATGCCACAGGGTAGAGGTTGTCACCAGCTCTGGTTTGTCCGGCACGGCCAGATAGCGGCTGCGCGTTTTCAGCACGTCATACATGGCGCGGGTGACCAGGCGATGTTCATAGCGATCTTTTTGCGAATACATGAGCTGCTCGCCCACCGCCAGATCGCGCGTTTTGTCGCTGTGATCGCGTCTCGCAGAGCCTGCCAGCGGCAGCGAAGAGTAGGTTTCACCTGACTTACGCAGCAGTAGCTCGGGGCTGGCGCCCAGCAGCGTACTGCCGTCGGTCAACGGCACGTGGAAGTGATAGCTGCCAGGATTGAGCGCAATCAGACGGTCCATTAACGCCGTGGCCTGCACCGGCTCGGCGGTAGTGATATCGATCAGACGCGAGAGCACGACCTTATCCAGACCGGGCTGAGCGGTCGCTTCCGCCGCTCGTGCGACCATCGCCATAAACTCCGCCTGTTCAGGAATGTTCTGGCGGGCGGTAACGATCGGATCGACGCCGGGAGCCGCCTGCAGCAGGCGCTGATGCGAGAACGTCTCATGGTGTTCAGGAATAAACAGCGCGGAAGGCTGCCGCGTATCAAAGGGGATCGCGCCAACCATTACCGGATGCTGGATCCCTTTTGCCCTGGCCGCCGTAAAAGCGTTGCGCACCTGTTGCTGGAAAACCCCCTGCAAACTGTCGCCGTCGGCGGCCGGGCAGGTGATTTCAGCAAAGCGCCCCCTGGTGATAAAGCTTTTCCACGGCGAGGCGAAGAAAAAACTCTCGGATAAGAGAGAAAGCGATGGGTTAACGGCCCCCGTGCAAGGCATCTCCATAACGGTCTCCTGCTAAAATGATAAAGCGCATAATAATGATTATCATTTGCATTATCAACGCGTAAATTCAGGTAAATTATCGGTAACGTCAAAGCATTTCGCAGTGTAAAACCCGGATAATGCGCACGCCGCGACCCGGCGCAATGTTCGCGTCGTTAAGGAGATTTTTTTAGCAGACCAGCCTGCCGCTAAGGCAGGCTGATGACGTTAAGGGACTGGGACGTTATTCAGTGACGTTTTCCCCTGATGAAGCAGACAAGGGCCGATAGCGTCGTAGAGAAGTAAAAGCAGCAGCAAGCGCCAGGCTGACGATGGCCAGGCCCAGTCCGCTGCTGGCCGCGGCAGCAGCAGGCAGCATCACCGTGGTCATGGCTCCCAGCAGCAGTGCGCCCAGCGAATCCCCCATCACATTTTGTGCCGTCCACAGGCTGTTGATCCGTCCCAGCATGGCCTGCGGCGTCAGCATCTGAATCAGCGTATATTGCAGCAGCGCGCTCAGAGCGCTGAGGTAGCCGAACAGAATCAGACAAAGGATACCCGCTTGCCAGTAAGGCATCAGGCCGCACAGCCCTGCCGCCGCCAGGGCGGCGACGGCCGAGAAAAGCATGACCTGCCCCGGACGCGGATGCCGTGCCAGGTTGCCGCTGGTCAATGCCCCTGTCGCCGCCCCGAGCGGCACGGCCGCATAGAGAAAGCCAAGCTGCTGCGCGCCCATATGCCAGTGAACGGCCAGCGCCGGATAAAGCACGCGTACTGCGGTAGCCATCGTCAACAGTGCGCCCACCAGCGCCACACCGCCGATCAGCCGATGGCCGAGCAGAAAGGTAAAGCCCTCGATCAGGGCGTGTAGCGGCCTCGCATGCGACTGCGGCGGAGGTGGTAACGTCGGCAGGCGCAGCAGCGGGATCAGGGTGAGAAAAGTGCCCCCGGCCGCCAGCGCGAAGTGCCAGAAAACGCCGCCGGAAGCGAGCAGCGCGCCGCCTGCCATCGGCGAAATCACCGCGCCAAGCCTGACCGTCAGCATGGTGATCGCGCCAGCCTGCATCAGGTTCTCTCGGCCCACCAGCGCGGGCGTGGCGGCAAGTAGCGCCGTCACGCCTATGGCGCCAAAAAAACCGTCCCAGATGCCCAGCAGGTAGATCGCCGTCAGGGAAGGTGACGGCATGGCGGCATTAAGGCACAGCCCGATAAACCCCAAACCGCAGGTCGATCGCGCAAACAGGATCAGCCGCCGCCGCTCGTGGCGATCCGCCAGCATGCCGCCCAGCATCAGGCCGGTAAACAGCGCGGCTCCGGTCAGCGTGACCGCCAGGCTTACCTGCCAGGCAGAGCCGGTCAGCTGCTGAATCTGTACCGGTACGCCAACGCCAAGCAGGCCCAGCGCCAGAATAGAGATAAACCGGGCGATAAACACCGCCCGAAAATCGGGATGCGTCTTCAGCAGGCTGAGACTGAGCATAAAAGTCTTTTTCTTCATCGGGTTGCCCGATCCAGCAGGTGATTAAGGCGCGGGCCGATATGGGTAAACGCCTCTGCCGAAATGATATCCACGTGCGCACATTCCACCGGCCAGGTTTGCAGCGAGTCCAGCCACGGCGCCCAGGCGGTTTGCACATCCTGTCCCGGTTTCAGGGTTTTCTGCGCAACAAACAGCGTGGCTGCACCGGCGAAGCGTCGGCTTTTCGCGGTCGCCAGCAGCCTGACTGCATCACCATAATTGCCTTCGATAGCACCAAACAGCGCCTGGCTGGCCGAGGCCGCCAGCGAGTCGCGGAGCGACGCCTGCGCAGCCATAAACGCTTCACGCTCGCGAGCGATTTCCGCCAGCACTTCGGCATCCTGCGGCTGATCCTGCGACCAGTTTTGCGTTTCCGGCGGCCAGGTATCCAGCAGCCCCAGGAAAGCGACTTTTTCGCCCTCTGCCTGCAGGCGCGCCGCGATAGCGTGCGCCAGCGTGCCGCCCAGTGAATAGCCCAGCAGATAATAAGGGCCATGCGGCTGCTGTCCGCGCAGCGTAGCCAGATGCTGCTCGCATACCTCCTCAAGCGTTTCCGCCTGCTGCATCGGCCCGTGCGGGCGCGGCGACTGAATGCCGATCAGCGACCAGCGCACATCCAGGTAACGTTGCAGAATGCTGAACTGCCAGGCGAAACCGGAAGCCGGATGAAAGCAAAATAGCGCTGGCCCGTGCGAACGGCGCAGCGGCAGGATAGTTTCCATGCCCGCGCGACCCGCCTCTTCTTCGCTCTGCTGCGTCAGCTTTTCTGCCAGCGCGCCGACGGTCGAGGCCACCATAACCAGCCCCGGCGTGACCGGCCGGTTAAGACGTCGACGCAGATCGACCGCCAGCCGCATCGCCAGCAGCGAATGGCCGCCGAGGGCAAAAAAGTCATCGTTAACCGAGCGGATCTCACACTCCAGCAGACGAGCAAAAGCTGCGGCGACCTCGGTTTCCACCCTGCCCTCTGGAACACGGCCTGCGGCATGAGCCAGCTGCACCAGCGGCAGCGCCTTGCGATCCAGCTTGCCGTTGGCGCTTAACGGGAAGGCCTCCAGCTGCACCAGTACCACCGGCACCATGTGCGCGGGCAGAAGATCGCTCAGCTGCTCGCGTAGCCCGGTCGTATCCAGTTCGCCAGAGACGGCCACGACGTAGCCAACCAGCTGTCTTTGATCGCCGCCGCTCGCGCTGGCGCTGCCGAGAACGCAGGCGTGGGTGACTGCCTGTGCCACATTATCCAGCGACAGCAGCGCCCGATCGATCTCGCCCAGCTCGATCCTCTGTCCGCGGATCTTCAGTTGATCGTCACTGCGACCCAGATATTCTACTGCGCCGTTCTCAAGCCAGCGTGCCACGTCGCCGGTGCGGTACATTCTTGTGCCGTCACCTTCAGGATCGGCAATAAAGCGGCTGGCGGTCAGGTCGGCTCGCGCCAGATAGCCCTGCGCCAGCTGTACGCCCGTCAGATAGAGATCGCCCGCGACCCCTGGCGGCACCGGCTGCATATTGCTGTCCAGAATGCGCAGGCCGGTGTTCCATACCGGATAGCCAATCGGCACGCTTGCGCCCGTCACGTTTGCCAGCGCTTCGCCGAACGCCGGATACCAGCTGACATCCACTGCGGCTTCGGTCGGCCCATAAAGATTGTGCAGCGGCACCGCCGTTTTATTTTGCCACTGGCGGCAAAGCTCGGTCGGCAATGCTTCTCCACTACAAAATACTTGCCGCAAAGAGGCGCAGTGGGTCACGGCCTGGTCATCGTGCAGCTCAGTAACGAAAGCTGCCAGCATGGACGGGACGAAATGCGTGGTTGTGACACCGTAACGCCGAAACAATGCCTGCAGCGCCTGCGGGTCGCGGTGCGCTTCCGGCGGGGCCATCACCAGCTGTGCGCCGGTCAAAAATGGCCAGAAAAACTCCCAGACCGAGACGTCAAAACTGCACGGCGTTTTTTGCAGCACCACGTCATCGCGGGTCAGCGGATAGTGGTTCTGCATCCACAACAGGCGGTTCACAATGGCCTGTTGGCCGACCATCACCCCTTTTGGCCGCCCGGTAGAACCGGAAGTGTAGATAACATAGGCTGTATGGTGCGGGCGCGATAAATCCTGACAGGCCGGAAGATCGGCTGTGGGTAGCGGGTCGTGATAGCAAAAAGTTTGTAGGTTTTCGAGCTGCGCAAAGCGGTCCGTCTGCGTTTTAGTGGTAATAAGCAGGCGCGGGTTAGCCTCTTCCAGCATCATACACAGCCGATCGGTGGGATAACCGGTATCCAGCGGAAGCCAGGCAGCGCCCAGTTCGACAATAGCCTGCAGGGAAAGCGACAGAAACACCGAGCGAGGTAACGCCACGGCCACGATATCACCCACCTTTACGCCGCGCTTTTGCAGTTCTGCCGCCAGCGCCGTTACCTGCTGACGCATTTCACGGTAGGTGAAGTTATGCCGTTCGTCGGCCAGCGCGGCTCCATCTGGCGTCCGCTGCGCCTGGGCTTTAATCAGGCTGCTCAGCGTGGTTTGCGGCACTTCTACCGCCGTATCATTAATGTGACGCAGCCGTTTTTTCTCCTGCGGATGCAGCAATTCCACCTGCGCACAGCTTATCGTCGGATGATACGCGAACTGGCTAAGCAACAGCGGCAGGCGATCGAGATGCGTGCGCAGCGTTTCCGCCTCATAACGTTCTGCATTAGCCAGGATCTCCAGCGAGACGTTGCCCTGTTCATCCGGGTAAAGCGCGATTTCCAGATCGCGTACCGGGCCGGATGCCAACTGATGAGTCGTGCCTTCGGTACCGGCAAAATCCAGACGGTAGTCGAACATTTTCAGGTTGATGACCGGACCAAATAACGTCTCGCCCGGCCGGCCGGTATCCCGTTGAATTTGTTCTGCATCGTAGCGCTGATGACGACGCACTTTTTTTAGCTGCTGCTGTAGCCTTTCCGCCAGCTGCGGGAGCGTGGCCAGGGGATCGAGCCGTATTGCCACCGGCAGCACGTTAAGCACGGGCCCGGTGGCACTCAGCGCGGCCGATCCCAGGCGACGCATAAAGATAAAGCCAGCACTGTACTCCGCTCGCGCGCTAAGGCGCCCCAGCCATACCGCAACCAATGCCAGCGCCAATTCTGCCGCGCCGAGCTGGCTTTGCGCCTGCAGCTCGTGGAAGTCTTCACGGTTCAGCTGCACATGCTGACGAATAAGATGCGTGGTGGCGCTCTGCCCGTTCAGCGGCAGCGGTGACAGGCTGGCGGGCATGGGCAGCTGGCTAACCTGCTCTTTCCAGAACGCAGCGTCACGCTGGCGAGTGCTCGAGGCGTTGTAGCGATCGTACTCTTCAACGACTTCACTGAAAGAAACGAAAGGCGAAGGTTTTGGCTCGCTGTCAGCCTGCAGAGCGGTGTAGATCTCTGCGATACGCCGGGTGATGGCGGTAAAACTGAAGCCGTCCACCGCCAGGTGATGAAAGCGTTGATACCAGTACCAGCGCTTTTCGCTCAGGCGAAAAAGAAGATGGCAGTAAATCGGACTGCCGCTGCTGATGCGTAAATCCTGACTGAGATCCTGCTGCATACGCGCCAGTGCCGCCGCTACGGGATCGGGATGCTGGCGCAGGTCGATACACTCGGGCAAGGTAAAATCAGCGGCAGTATCCACCCACTGCATCGGTACGCCGTCGCGTTCGGTAAAGCGCATGCGCAGCGTATCCGCCTCATTCATTCCGCGCACCACGGCCTGACATAGCAGCGGCTCGTTCAGCTCGCCATTCAGCTCCACATAGTGCGCCACGCTCCAGGCGTTGACCTGCGGCGAAAGCTGCTCCGCCATCCAAATGCCGGACTGCGCCGCCACCAGCGGCATCATTTGCTGCTGCACGTTAAGTGCCTCGTTCAGACTTTTCACGCGTTAGCTCCTGTCACAAAGTGGGCTGGCGTCAGCGTTTGCCAACACGCCAGCCAGTCGTGGCAGGCCTGCTGCGTGGCCGGACCATAGACCGGCTGCCAGCCTGCAGGCCGGGCGCAGTGGGCGGGCCAGAGGCTGTAACCCAGTGAATTTTGCAGGACGAAAAAGGGGCCCTCAGGGCAATCGAAAGGATTAGTCTGTTCCATCAAAAACTCCGGGTTTAGCCGCCGACGACTGCCACAGCGTGGTCAGCCCGTTAATCAGCCCGCCCCGCCAGCACAGCGCGTCGTGGCCGCCATCAACAAGACGATAGTGCAGGGTTGGGCAGGTCCTTTGTAGCAAAGGGTAGATGCGTTGGTTGGCCTGCAAAACGATGGGTTCGCGCAGGCCAGCCTCCAGCCAGATACGCAGCGGCGCGGCGCTGAGACGCCCCTGCAGCAGCTGTTCCACCAGCCAGCCATCCTCGCCCGTCCGCTGGCGATGCGGCCACCAGAAGGAACCGGATTGGCTTAGCGCGCAGCCGAAACGTTGCGGCCAGTGCAGCGCGGCATAAAGCGCGGAAAGGCCGCCGAAGCTCTGCCCGGCCACCACGGTAGTCGCCGGATCGTCACGCCAGCGCGTGTGTTGAGCAAGCAGCGGCAACAGCTCTTCCTGT
>NZ_DALZCD010000208.1:0-7886 GCF_031978025.1 Erwinia sp. | reverse complement strand
AATAAATGGAGCAGAAACATGGCGTGGAATCAGCCCGGGAATAACGGACAGGACCGCGACCCGTGGGGGAGCAGCAATAATCAAGGCGGCAACTCCGGGGGAAACAAGGGAGGGCGCGATAAGGGGCCTCCTGATTTGGATGATATTTTCCGCAAGCTAAGCAAAAAACTGGGTGGTTTCGGCGGGGGTAAAAATGACGGCGGCCAACAGGCCCCGGGACGTGGCGGTCGCCTGATCGGCATCGTAGCGGTCGCGGCGGTAGTGATTTGGGCCGGCAGCGGTTTCTATACCATTAAAGAGGCAGAACGAGGCGTGGTAACACGGTTTGGTAAGTTCAGCCATCTGGTTGAACCGGGCCTGAACTGGAAGCCAACCTTTATCGATCAGGTTCGCGCCGTCAACGTTGAGGCGGTACGCGAACTGGCCGCTTCAGGAACGATGCTGACATCGGACGAAAACGTCGTTCGTGTAGAAATGAACGTGCAGTACCGCGTCACTAACCCGGAACGCTATCTTTTTGCCGTGACCAGTGCGGATGACAGCCTGCGTCAGGCGACCGATAGTGCATTGCGCGGCGTTATTGGCCGTTCAACCATGGATCGCATCCTGACGGAAGGCCGTACCGTAGTGCGTAGCGATACGCAGCGCGAGCTGGAAGAGACGATCAGGCCTTACGATATGGGTATTACGCTGCTGGACGTCAACTTCCAGGCTGCTCGCCCGCCGGAAGAAGTGAAAGCGGCTTTTGACGATGCTATTGCCGCCCGTGAAAACCGCGAGCAGTACGTGCGTGAAGCTGAAGCCTATGCCAACGAAGTACAGCCACGTGCTAACGGTCAGGCACAGCGTATTCTGGAAGAAGCACGTGCTTATAAAACCCGTACGGTGCTGGAAGCCCAGGGTGAAGTCGCCCGTTTTGCCAAGCTGCTACCAGAATATAAGGCCGCGCCAGAGATTACCCGTGAGCGTCTTTATATTGAAACGATGGAGCGCGTCCTTAGCCACACTCGTAAGGTGTTGGTTAACGATAAGGGCAATAACCTGATGGTGCTGCCGCTGGATCAGCTGATGCGTGGCCAGAGCGCTCCGTCATCAGCCGGGCAGAGCAACAACAGTCTGCTCCACCTGCCGGCCGCCTCGGGCAGCAACGAACGTGCCAGTAACGGGTCGTCGTTCAGTCCGGACAGCATTATGGATCAGCGTCGGGTCAATGCTCAGCGTAACGATACCCAGCGCGAAGGGAGAGATTAAGGATGCGTAAGCCATTAATCGTGGTAATAATTGTGGTGCTGGTGGTGCTTTACGCATCGCTGTTTGTGGTACAGGAAGGCCAGCGCGGCATCGTCATGCGTTTTGGCAAGGTCCTGCGCGATGATGAAAATAAGCCGCTGGTTTATGCGCCTGGCCTGCACTTTAAGATCCCGTTCCTGGAATCGGTGAAGTCGCTGGACGCGCGTATGCAGACCATGGATAACCAGGCCGATCGCTTCGTGACGAAAGAGAAGAAAGATCTGATCGTGGATTCCTATATCAAATGGCGCATCAGTGATTTCAGCCGCTACTACCTGGCTACAGGTGGCGGCGACGTTTCACAGGCGGAAGTGCTGCTGAAACGGAAATTCAGTGACCGTCTACGTTCCGAAATTGGTCGTCTGGACGTAAAAGATATTGTCACCGACTCGCGTGGACGGTTGACGACCGATGTGCGTGATGCCCTGAATACCGGCAGTGCAGGTCAGGACGACGAGATCGCTACGCCAGCGGCCGATGATGCTATCGCTTCTGCAGCGGCGCGTGTAGAGCGCGAAACCACCAGTAAAGAGCCGGCGGTGAACCCGAACAGTATGGCGGCATTAGGCATCCAGGTCGTTGATGTGCGCATTAAGCAGATCAACCTGCCAACCGAGGTTTCGGACGCTATCTATAACCGCATGCGCGCCGAGCGTGAAGCCGTTGCGCGTAGTCAGCGTTCACAGGGTCAGGAAGAGGCTGAGAAACTGCGTGCGGGTGCCGACTATGAAGTAACGCGTACTCTGGCCGAAGCGCAGCGTACCGCGCTGATGACGCGTGGTGATGGCGATGCCGAAGCAGCGAAGCTTTTTGCTGACGCTTTTAGCCAGGATCCGGATTTCTATGCTTTTATCCGCAGCCTGCGCGCCTATGACAGCAGCTTCAACAGCAATCAGGACGTGATGGTGTTGAGCCCGGACAGCGACTTCTTCCGCTTTATGCAGTCGCCTTCGAAAGCGACTCGCTAACCGTCTTTTATACTCAGGCCGGGGATATTCCCCGGCTTTTTTATTTCTTTCTGCAAACCTCAGACAGGTGTTAATTAATTATCATCCTGACTACGCCATTTTTTAACACCTGCCGCTAAAGGGTCACCATGCTTAGGCTCATTTCATTACCCTTCCTGTACGCTAATTAATGGTGCCAGCATTCTATTTTTTATAATCAGTTGCCTTTATTAATTAAGCTGATTTTTTAGAATGGAAAGTTAATTAACTCTTTTAGATGCAGCATTAATAAAAGCGTGATAATAAGCAGAGCATGCAAAAATGCCGCCCGCCTTTAATTCACATGACCAAACCGGAACGGACTCCTGACGCGAAACAGAGGATTTAGGCAGACCGTTATAGCAACCTGCCTTCAGGCTGGAATATGGCCTGATTTCAAACATTCACCCATCTGATTCCTTTATATTGCCTGCATGATACAACCACAGAAGACTCCATACTTGAGCGTGTACTGAAGGGCAGCGGGCCACAGCGGCAGGCATTTGAGAGCTTTGGTCCACCGCAGTATAAGCTGCAAGAAAAAGCGCAGGCGAGGGCGATTTCCATTGCCGCCTCCGCCAGAAACATTAACCTGGCTGTTTGGCGAGCGGCGCCTCAGATCGGGACTGAAGCCCCCGCCTGGCGGGTTTGCTCGTTCTGCCTGTCACCGTTCCGATCGTCGCAGTGCCTTAGATACCGGTAACCGTTCGGGGCGTGCAAAGCGGGCAGGCCATTAACATGAATTCTTTCATTTTCCCGGCCAAACCGATAAAAAGCCGTGGCATACTACGGCTCTTTTTTCCGGGTAGTCATTTATGAATGCAACTGTTTGGTTAGCACTGGCATTAGTGCTGATTTTAGAAGGAATTGGCCCGATGCTGCTGCCGCGTATCTGGCGACGTTTGATCCTGACTATGGCCCAGATCCCCGATCGGTTACTGCGTCGTTTCGGCGGGGGACTGGTCGTTGCTGGCCTGGTAATTTGGTACAGCGTCAGCGTACATGGCGGCGGTTAACAGCATAAAAAGCGCCCGTCGGTGCCGGACAGCACGGCGGGGAAAAAAGTACGCAAACGTGTGCTAAAAGTGCTGAAAGACGTGTTTTACGGTGGTAGAATCCATTTTTAAGCAATCGGTGATTTTAGAAATGGGTAAGAACGTCGTCGTACTGGGCACCCAATGGGGTGACGAAGGTAAAGGAAAGATTGTTGACCTGCTGACCGAACGTGCGAAATACGTGGTTCGCTATCAGGGTGGTCATAACGCGGGCCACACGCTGGTCATCAACGGTGAAAAAACCGTCCTCCATTTAATTCCCTCTGGTATCCTGCGTGAAAACGTAACCAGCATCATCGGCAACGGTGTGGTGCTTTCACCGGCCGCGCTGATGAAAGAGATGAAGGGTCTGGAAGATCGTGGCTTTCCGGTACGCGACCGCCTGTTTATTTCCGAAGCCTGCCCACTGATCCTGGAATATCACGTTGCGCTGGACGTGGCGCGTGAAAAAGCGCGTGGCGCAAAAGCGATTGGGACCACCGGTCGCGGCATCGGCCCCGCTTACGAAGACAAAGTAGCCCGCCGCGGTCTGCGCGTTGGCGACCTTTTCAATAAAGAAACCTTCGCCATCAAGCTGAAAGAAGTGATGGAATATCACAACTTCCAGCTGGTGAACTACTACAAAGAAGAAGCGGTCGACTACGACAAAGTGCTGAACGATATTATGGCTATCGCCGATATCCTCACCAGCATGGTCGTGGACGTTTCTGAACTGCTGGACGGCGCGCGTAAAAATGGCGATCTGATCATGTTCGAAGGCGCGCAGGGCACGCTGCTGGACATCGACCACGGCACCTATCCCTATGTGACTTCCTCCAACACCACCGCAGGCGGCGTAGCAACAGGCTCCGGCATCGGGCCACGCTATGTAGACTACGTGCTGGGCATTGTGAAAGCCTATTCTACCCGCGTGGGTGCAGGCCCGTTCCCGACCGAACTGTTCGATGAAACCGGCGAGTTCCTGTGTAAGCAGGGTAACGAGTTCGGTGCCACTACCGGTCGTCGTCGTCGTACTGGCTGGCTGGATGCGGTCGCCGTGCGCCGTGCGGTACAGATCAACTCGCTGTCTGGTTTCTGCATGACTAAACTGGACGTGCTGGACGGACTGAAAGAAGTGAAGATCTGCGTGGCTTATCGCATGCCTGACGGTCGCGAAGTGACCACCACGCCGCTGGCCGCTGACGGATGGGAAGGCATTGAGCCTGTCTACGAAACGCTGCCGGGCTGGAGCGAAACCACGTTTGGCGTGAAAACGCTGGAAGGCCTGCCGCAGGCCGCGCGCGATTATATCAAGCGCGTGGAAGAAGTGACCGGCGTGCCGGTAGACATCATCTCTACGGGCCCTGACCGTAGCGAAACGATGATCCTGCGCGACCCGTTTGACGCATAGGATGTTATCCAGGCCGGGCACTGCCCGGCCATGATTTCTTCTCCCGCTTTCTCGTCCCGCCCTCGCTTTATCAGCGCTTACTGAAATAAAATGGCCTCGAACACGATGGCTGGTTTATCATCATTGACAACACACTCATTTTGAGCGGATTGCTGGCGCATTTAGCGCCGTGCCGTTGAGGTAACCGTGCAGCTAACAAGTTTCACTGATTATGGTTTACGCGCGCTGATTTTTATGGCCGCTTTGCCTGCGGGCAGAATGACCAGCATCACGCAGGTCACGGAGACTTACGGCGTCTCGCGTAACCATATGGTCAAAATTATCAACCAGCTGAGTCGGGCAGGCTATATCGCTGCAGTGCGGGGCAAAAATGGTGGTATCCGGCTGGGCAAACCGGCCAGTGAGATCGTCATAGGCCAGGTCGTCCGCGATATGGAGCCGCTCCAGCTGGTGAACTGCCACAGTGACTTTTGCCACATCACTCCGGCCTGCCGTCTGAAAACGGCGCTGCATGAGGCCGTACAGTGTTTTCTCGCCGTGCTTGACGGCTACACGCTGGCCGACCTGGTTGTCGACAACCATCCGCTCTACCAATTGCTGCAGATTGAGCAACCCTCTTTCCGCAGCTAATGACAACGGAGGAACCGCTATGTCAAAAGATCCATTTAAGGAACGGGAAGCTGAAAAATATGAGAACCCCATTCCCAGCCGCGAATTTATCCTTTCCCATTTAGATAAACGCGAAAAGCCTGCCAGCCGTGAAGAGCTGGCGGACGAACTTTCTATCTCTGGCGAAGAGCAGGTCGAAGCGCTGCGCCGTCGCCTGCGCGCGATGGAGCGTGACGGACAGTTAGTGTTCACCCGCCGTCAGTGTTATGCGCTGCCGGAACGTCTGGACCTGCTGCGCGGCAAAGTTATCGGCCATCGCGATGGCTTTGGCTTCCTGCGCATTGAGGGCAGCAAAGACGATCTTTATCTCTCCGCCGAGCAGATGAAGATGTGTATGCATGGCGATGTCATCCTGGCTCAGGCCATGGGCGCCGATCGTAAAGGTCGTCGTGAAGCGCGCGTGGTACGCGTGCTGGAGCCGCGTAATAATCAAATCGTCGGCCGCTATTTCACCGAAGCCGGTGTCGGTTTTGTGGTGCCGGACGACAGCCGCCTGAGCTTTGATATTCTGATCCCGCCGGAAGAGCTGATGAACGCCCGTATGGGCTATGTGGTCGTGGTGGAGCTGATGCAGCGTCCTACCCGCCGCAGCAAGGCTGTCGGTAAAGTAGTGGAAGTGCTCGGTGATAACATGGGAACCGGAATGGCCGTCGAGATGGCCTTACGTACCCACGACATTCCCCACGTCTGGCCGGAAGCGCTGGAACGTCAGATTGCGAAGCTGAAAGAAGAAGTGCCGGAAGAGGCTAAAGCGGGCCGCGTGGATCTACGCGACCTGCCGTTGGTCACCATTGATGGCGAAGATGCGCGTGACTTTGATGACGCCGTGTTCTGTGAAAGAAAACGTGGCGGCGGCTGGCGGTTATGGGTGGCTATCGCCGATGTGAGCTATTACGTTCGCCCCGGTACGCCGCTGGATGACGAAGCGGTTAACAGGGGGACGTCGGTCTACTTCCCGTCGCAGGTTGTGCCTATGCTGCCGGAAGTGCTCTCCAACGGACTCTGCTCGCTGAACCCGCAGGTGGATCGCCTTTGTATGGTCTGTGAAATGACCATTTCCGCCACCGGCAAGCTGACCGGCTACAAGCATTACGAAGCGGTGATGAACTCCTGGGCTCGCCTGACCTATAACAAGGTCTGGAGCATTTTGCAGGGCAATCAGGAGCTTCGCGAGCAATACCAGCCGCTGGTAAAAGATCTGGAAGAGCTGCACCGCATGTATCTGGTGCTGGAAAAATCGCGCGAGCAGCGCGGCGGCATTTCCTTTGAAACCGACGAAGCCAAATTTATCTTCAACGCCGATCGCCGTATTGAGCGTGTAGAGCAGGTGGCGCGTAACGACGCCCACAAGCTTATCGAAGAGTGCATGATCCTGGCGAATATCGCCTCAGCCCGCTTTGTAGAGAAAAACCAAGAGCCGGCGCTGTTCCGCGACCACGATCGTCCGAGCGAAGAAAATATCAAAAGCTTCCGTTCCGTGCTGAACGAACTGGGGCTGACGCTGGGCGGCGGCAACAAGCCGCATCCGCTGGATTACGCGGAGCTGCTGACGCAAATCTCTTCGCGTCCCGATGCCGAAATGCTGCAAACCATGCTGCTGCGCTCAATGAAGCAGGCCGTTTACGACCCGGAAAACCGCGGCCACTTCGGTCTGGCGCTGGCGTCCTATGCGCACTTTACCTCGCCGATCCGTCGCTATCCCGATCTGCTTCTGCATCGCGCCATCAAGTATCTGCTGGCGAAGGAAAACAATACGCTGCAGGGTAACACCACGCCAACGGGAGGCTATCACTACGACATGCAACAGATGCTGCAGTTTGGCCAGCACTGTTCCATGACCGAACGCCGTGCGGACGAAGCGACGCGCGACGTCGCCGACTGGCTGAAATGCGACTTTATGCAGGATCAGGTAGGGGAAACCTTTACCGGCGTAGTCTCCAGCGTGACCGGTTTTGGCTTCTTTGTACGCTTAAACGATCTGTTTATCGACGGGCTGGTGCACGTGTCCACGCTGGACAACGACTACTACCGCTTTGATGCCATCGGCCAGCGTCTGGTTGGCGAATCCAGCGGCAAAGCCTATCGCCTGGGCGATACGGTTGAAGTGCGCGTGGATGCGGTGCACATGGACGAGCGCAAAATCGACTTCGCGCTGGTTTCAAGCGCGCGTAAACCCCGTGGGGAAGGTAAAACTGAACGCGACCGGGCGAAGAAACCGGCTGCCCAGCACAGCGGTAAACGCCGTCGCGATCAGGCCAAAAAGGTGAACTTTGAGCCGGACAGCGCCTTCCGTAACGGCAGCGGCAAAGCCGCTACGGCAGACGGGGCAAAAAGCGAGAAAAAACCGCGCAAGCCGTCGGATAAAAGCCGTAAGATCGCCGCCGCGACACGGTCCAAACGTGCCGCGAAAAAGAACGATACGCCCGCATCCTGAAAGCGGGCAGGCGCATAACCTCGCCGCATCCCCTCACGGATGCGGCATGAAACGACCAGTTG
>NZ_DALZCD010000207.1:6555-7894 GCF_031978025.1 Erwinia sp. | reverse complement strand
AAAGTTAATATGGCTGCGCGTATAATACTGATCGCTATACTTCACGTAGTCCTTGGGACCGGCGATCAATACTTCATTCATACCCCAAATATTTTCGATGTTATGGGCAAACTGCCCCATCAAAATGTCGAATCCGTTGGTGTCCTTGACCCACTCTTCGTGGAAAACCGGCTTTTTATTGCTGGAGCAGGAGATCAGCAGCGGCGCGATAACCAGCAAGCCTATCAGTTTCTTCATTATGTCGTGCTACGCCCAAATTGAGGGGGCCTCTACGGCGAGGCCCAACGTTTATTCTGCTGGCGGGGTAAAACCTTCGATATGGACGTCGTGTCCTTCGAACAGAAATTTCACCATTTCCTGCTCAAGCTGTTTGCGATCTTCCGGGTTCATCATGCTGAGCTTTTTCTCGTTGATCAGCATGGTTTGCTTGCTCATCCACTGTGACCAGGCTTCCTTAGAGATCTCGTTATAGATACGCTTGCCCAGCTCTCCCGGATAGAGCTGAAAATCCTGTCCTTCAGCGTCACGCTGCAGGAACGTACAAAAAATGGTTCTGCTCATCACTCTTCCTCTTCTGTTGCACGAATGCCCGTCGGTTGTGGCTGACGCAGCTGCGCCAGCAAGCGTTCCACCGGGGCAGCCAGTCCCACGGACGGCGGCTGGGCTAAGTTATACCAGAGACCCGCTCCTTCATCCATGACCGCGCCTGCGGCAGGCAGTTTCAGCCACATTGGCACAATATCCAGGTGGAAATGGCTGAATGTGTGGCGAAAAGCGATAGTCTGCGTCAGCGAGGCATGATCGATACGGCGGGCAAGCAGCCACTGCCGCAGCTCGGCTTCGCTGGGGAACTGCGGAAAGCAGAATAACCCGCCCCACAGGCCGACTGGCGGCCGCTGTTCCAGCCAGACCTTGTCGTCTTGCTGCATCATCAGCAAATAGCCGGTGCGCTCCGGCAGGATCTGCTTCGGCTTTTTGCCGGGATAGAGCGTCTGTTCGCCCTTTGCATAAGCGACACAGTGCAGCTTCAGCGGGCAAATCTCACATTTAGGTTTTGAGCGCGTACAGACCATCGCCCCTAAATCCATCATCGCCTGGTTAAACTGGCTGACGCCTTCAGCTGGCGTGACCTCTTCGCTGATCTGCCAAAGACGCTTTTCCACCTCTTTCTTACCCGGCCAGCCCTGCACAGCGTAGCAACGGGCCAGTACCCGCTTGACGTTGCCGTCCAGAATGGGGTAGTGCTGGCCCAGCGATAACGAAAGGACGGCACCCGCTGTCGAACGGCCTACGCCGGGCAGGTCAGCTACCGCCTCAAACGTTTCCGGGAACTTCCCGC
>NZ_DALZCD010000207.1:0-6545 GCF_031978025.1 Erwinia sp. | reverse complement strand
CTTTTCCACGACCTGAACCGCCGCCTTATGTAAATTGCGCGCGCGGGCATAGTAGCCAAGCCCGGTCCATAAATGCAGGACCTCATCCAGCTTTGCGGCAGCCAGATCGGCCACGTCAGGGAAGCGTGCCATAAAGCGTTCAAAGTAAGGGATCACGGTAGCAACCTGCGTCTGTTGCAGCATGACCTCAGAGAGCCAAACTTTATAAGGGGTTTTTTCCTGTTGCCAGGGCAGGGTTTTGCGACCGAAGCGCTGATACCAGTCCAGTACCTGCCGTGAGAACTGCTGCGCTTGCATCATCTTTGCGAGGTTTCCCGGGTAAATTAAAAATCAGGCTGGGATTCCAGCACAGACCCGTTATGCTGTAAACCGGAAGTTTCCAGGGCTTGCTTAACCGCTATAACTTTGCATAATGCCCGTTTTTCAGATATTGCAGACCAGCAGGCAGAAACATGAAGAATGATGTGATTACACCGGAGTTTGACGAAAACGGCCGTCCGATGCGCCGTATTCGTAGCTTCGTTCGCCGTCAGGGCCGCCTGACCAAAGGCCAGCAGCACGCGCTGGACCATTTCTGGCCTGTTAAAGGTGTGGAGTATCAGCCAGAACCCGTTGACCTGGCAGAACTTTTTGGCCGCGAAGCGCCGGTGGTGCTGGAGATCGGTTTTGGCATGGGCGCCTCGCTGGTGGCGATGGCCGCCGCGAATCCGCAGCAAAACTTTCTGGGTATTGAAGTGCATTCGCCGGGCGTGGGTGCTTGCCTCAGCGCAGCAGATGAAGCGGGCGTGGAGAATCTGCGCGTGATGTGTCACGATGCGGTGGACGTGCTGGAGAAAATGATCCCGGATAATTCGCTGCGTATGGTGCAGCTCTTTTTCCCGGATCCCTGGCATAAAGCGCGCCATAATAAGCGCCGCATCGTTCAGGGGCCTTTTGCCGAACTGGTTATGCGCAAACTGAAGCTGGGCGGCGTCTTTCATATGGCGACCGACTGGGAAGCTTATGCGGAACATATGCTGGAAGTCATGAGCAGCATCGCTGGCTACAAAAACCAGTCTGATACTAACGATTACGTGCCGCGTCCCGATTCGCGGCCGTTAACAAAATTCGAACAGCGTGGCCAGCGTCTTGGCCACGGTGTGTGGGATTTGATGTTTGAGAGGATTAAATAATGGCAGCTCAACGCAGTCGTCGCTTGCGTAAAAAAATGCATATCGATGAGTTTCAGGAACTGGGCTTTTCCGTCGCTTTCACCTTCCCTGAAGGCACCAGCGGCGACACCATCGACACCACCCTGGACGCCTTCATTAATGAAGTGATCGATCCTAACGGCCTGGCGTTTGACGGCAGCGGTTTCCTGCAGTGGGAAGGTCTGGTCTGCCTGCAGCAAACCGGCAAATGTACCGACGAGCATCGCGAACTGGTACGTAAGTGGCTGGAAGAGCGTAAGCTGAATAATATCCAGGTGACCGAACTTTTCGACGTCTGGTGGGACTAATTATTTATCTGCTGTAGGACTGGCAGGCAAACCGTCCGTCGAGGCCACGCATGCGTGGCCTTTTGTTTCTCAGGAGAAGAGTAAATGCGTAAAGCGATCGTAGCGGCCGCACTGCTGCTGGCAGCGGGTCAGGCGCAGGCCGACTATCAATGTAGCGTCAATCCTCAGGACGATATTGTTATCTCTGCGCAGACTGTAAAAGTGGTCGGGGCCGACGGCAGTCTGACCATCACGCCAACCGGCGATGTACAGCGCAACGGGCAGCCTGCTTCCGTCGATAACGCTGTGCGTCAGACCGCTATCGACTATCAGGCCGCGCTGCGCCGCGATCTACCCTGGGTTGATCAGGGGGCACGTCAGCGCCTGGAAAAAAGCCGCGTAGCGCTGGATAACGTCATCGTCAGCAAACTGGGCACCGACAGCCGGGTCCGCAGCCGTCTGACAAAGCTGGACGAGCAGCTGAAGCAGCAGATGAACCGGATTATTGAGCATCGCAGCGACGGACTGACGTTCCACCATCAGGCTATCGAACAGGTACGCCAGGATGGCGAAAAGCTGGTGCAGAGCGCGATGGGCGGGGTTATTCAGGACAGCCTTAACGAAATGGGTAGCAAGGTAAACGGCGATAATCCGCTGCAGGCGGTCATGGGCAACCTGGGCGGCTTACAGCAGGCTGTACAGGCGGAATGGAGCAATCAGGAGGCGGATTTCCAGAATTTTGGTCACGAAGTTTGTCATCGCGTGACGGCTCTGGAAGAACAGCGTAAGACATTGATTAATAATATAAAATAACCTTTTTCTGCCGGGAGCATTCCGGCAGATAGTCTGGTCGCGATTTCTGCAGGTTTTATAAAAAACCTTGTTGTCATCTTCTACTTTGAGAAAAAGCAGTGATGATAATTATGTAAGGGGGGTGTTTAACCGCTCTGTCTCATCAACTGCAACCTCTGTTACCTTATTAAAATGTCCCCAGAGCCAAAAGCCTCTCAGGCGAAAGCCTGCTCAGATAAGCCTTTCCATGGAATAAAATTTACTGACTTCGCCAACAAAGCAGACTGTTCAGGGATGAAATTCAGGACATTAACCCGTTGCTGAAGAAGTAAACAGTGGGCAAAACAGGTTCAGGATTTTTTGTAAAATTCAGCCAAAGTTGGTCTGTTCAAATCAGGGTTTTCAGGGGATTACATCATGTTAAGCCGTTGGAGCAGGCTGCATAACGGCCCGGACAGGCCATGCACAGACGGCTGGCCACGTAAAGCAGCTCCCGCTCAAATCAGGATTTTTCAGGGGATTACATCACGGTAAGCCGGTGGAGCAGGCTGCATAACGGCCCGGACAGGCCGCGCACAGGCGGCTGGCAACGTAAAGCAGCTCCCCGCTTTAGCGCACGGGGAGAAGATAACGCCGGGCAGTTACTCAGCCAGAAAAAGCTCCAGCAGCGAATTTAAAAACAGCTTACCTTTTTCCGTTACCTGCCAGCTTTGCGTCGTTTCCGTCAGGTAACCTTTCAGCAGCGCCACATCAAGCTGGGCACGGATCGTCTCTTCGCCCAGCCCGGTAAAGCGAGCAAACTCTTCGCGCGGCGCGGCTTCCAGCAACCGAAAACGGTTCATAAAGAACTCGAACGGCTTCTCTGTTTCTGCAACCTCGTGCTGACGATCCAGGTAGTTACCCTTCATAAAACCGCGTGGATGACGGGTTTTGGTGGTGCGGATAATCCGCCCGTCCACCTGAGTCAGCTTACCGTGCGCGCCGCAACCGATGCCCAGATAGTCGCCGAAGCGCCAGTAGTTGAGGTTGTGCTCGCAGCGGTAGCCCGGTTTAGCGTAGGCAGAAGTCTCGTACTGCTCGTAGCCTGCCGCCGTGAGTAACTGGTGGCCCTGCTCAAAGATATCCCATAACGCGTCGTCATCCGGCAGCACAGGTGGCCTGGAGGCAAACAGCGTATTGGGTTCGATGGTCAGTTGATACCAGGAAAGATGCGGCGGATCCAACTCGATAGCCTGCCGCAGATCGTCCAACGCTTCTGCCAGCGACTGATCCGGCAGACCGTGCATCAAATCCAGGTTAAAACTGCGCAGGCCTAATCCCTGGGCCAGCTTCGCCGCACGCTTAGCCTCTTCCGGGCCATGAATACGGCCAAGACGCGTCAGCTTCTGCTGGCTGAAGCTTTGCACGCCGATGGAGATGCGGTTAATACCGGCGCGCTGGTAGCCGCTGAAACGCTCAGCCTCGACGGTGCCCGGGTTTGCCTCCATGGTAACTTCCGCCGTGAGGGAGAGTGGTAAGCGCGCCCGCACGCCGTCCATCAGCATCTGCATCGCCTCGCTGCTCAGCAAGCTGGGCGTTCCGCCCCCGATAAAGATAGTGCCAACCTCACGACCCGCCGCCAGCGGCAGATCGGCATCCAGATCGGCCAGCAAATGCCGCACATACTCCTCGTGTGGGACTTCACCTTTCAGCGCGTGCGAGTTGAAATCGCAGTAGGGACATTTCTGTACGCACCACGGAATATGGATATAAAGACTGAGCGGCGGCAGATTATACATTGCGCATCGCTTCCAGCAGCAGGGCCAGCGCTTTACCGCGATGGGAAACCGCACGCTTCTCTTCTTTACTCAGCGCGGCGGCTGTTTTGCCCAGCGCCGGGACAAAGAAGACGGGATCGTAGCCAAAGCCACCTTCGCCGCTGATCGCGCGGGCAATTTCGCCCTGCCAGCTGCCGTGAAACACCAGCGGCGTGGGATCGTCAGCATGGCGCAGGTAAACCAGCACACAGTGGAACTGTGCCTGACGCTGGCCATCCGCCACGTTTTCCATCGCCTGCAGCAGCTTGTCGATATTCTGTCGATCGCTGGCCTCCTCGCCGGCGTAGCGCGCGGAATAGATGCCTGGGGCACCGCCCAGAGCATCCACCGCCAGCCCCGAGTCATCGGCAATGGCCGGCAAGCCGGTGATGGCCGACGCGTGACGCGCTTTCAGCAGAGCGTTCTCAATAAAGGTCAGCCCGGTCTCTTCGGCCGACTCCACGCCACACTCGGTCTGCGCCACGATATCCAGGCCAAAGGCGGCCAGCTTATCGGCCAGTTCACGAACTTTTCCGGCATTGCCGGTGGCGAGCACTACTTTTTGCATATCAGGTCCAGAAGTTAACTACCGTACAAATTAAAGCTGCGCCCAGCCGGGAACAAAGTCCATTCCCAGATAGTTCAGCATATAGAGGATCAGAATCACGGCCATCGCCGAGAAATCGATGCCGCCCATCGCCGGAATCAGGCGGCGCACGGGGGCCATCAACGGCTCAGTCAGCTGGATCAGCACGTAATCCACCGGGTTGCGGCCCTGACTTATCCAGCTCATCAGCGAGCGAATGATAATGACCCAGAACACCAGCACGCCAGCCGCTTTTACCAGCGAGACCAGGCCGAAATAAAGGAATACCGGATCGAAAATAAATACGCTGCTCTGTAGGGTGAACATCACGGTAAACAGCAGCACGCTCAATACCCAGGCCAGCAGTAAAGAAGCAGTATCCAACGGCCCGATGGAGGGAATGACCCGGCGCATCGGCCGGATCACCGGTTGGGTGATCTTAACGATAAACTGCGAAAATGGATTATAAAAATCGCATCTTGCCCACTGCATCCAGATGCGCAGCAGCAGCACTTTTACGTACAGGTTAATTATCGTTGAGACCAGAAAAGTCAACGTCAGCATGGAGTCCCTCAAAAGTTAGTTAGTGGCGCCGTAATCGCGCGCGCCAAATATGGCGGTGCCAATGCGCACCATAGTCGTACCTGCCTCAATAGCCGCCTCCATATCGTCGCTCATCCCGAGGGAGAGCGTGTCGACGGAAGCGTAATTCTTTTTCAGTTCGCTAAAGGCTGCCGTCATCCGGCGACAAACGGCCAGCTGGCGCGGGTAATCGGCTTCCGGCGCGGGGATCGCCATCAGGCCGCGCAGCGTTAAACGCGGCAGTTGAGCAATTTCCCGGGCCAGATCCGGCAGCGCAGCCAGCATGATGCCAGATTTACTCTGCTCGTCGCTGATATTTATCTGGATCAGCACGTTTAACGGCGGTAAATGGGCTGGTCGCTGAGCGCTCAACCTTGCGGCAATTTTCAGGCGATCCACCGTATGGCACCAGCCAAAATTTTCCGCCACCAGTCGGCTTTTATTGGATTGCAGCGGCCCGATAAAGTGCCATGCCAGCGCGGTGTTATTAAGCGCCTGGATCTTATCGACGCCTTCCTGCACATAGTTTTCGCCAAAAGTAAGCTGGCCTGCCGCCGCCGCTTCTTCGACCGCGCTCGCAGGTTTTGTTTTGCTCACTGCAAGCAGCGTAATTTCCGCTGGATCGCGGCCGCATCGTGCGGCTGCCGCTGAGATTCGCTCGCGGACCTGCTGTAAGTTGTGCTGAATCGAGGTCATAGTCACGGAGTTAATATGGATATTGAGGAATTAGTGGCGCTTAGTGTAAAGCATAACGCCGGGGATCTGCACCTCTGTAGTGGTCATTCTCCGTTCTGGCGGCTGGCGGGCAGACTGGAAGCGGTGCCGGGCGGGCTGCCTGAAAGCGACGGCCTGCTGCAAAACATCACTCAGTCCTGGCTGAATGCCGACCAGCAGCGCGAGTTCGGCCACGCCGGTCAACTGGACTTCGCGCTAACGCTGGCTGACGGTACGCGGCTGCGGGCGAATCTGTTCCGGCAGCGGCAGGGGGTTTCGCTGGCGCTGCGCTTTATCGCCAGCCGCTGCCCGGGCATGGCAGAGCTTGCACTGCCACCGGTAGCGATAGAGCTGCTGCAGCTGCAGGATGGCCTGGTGCTGGTCACGGGCGCGACCGGCAGCGGCAAGTCCACGACGCTGGCTGCGCTTATCGGCGCGATTAACCAGCAGCAGCATCGCCATATTTTGACGCTGGAAGATCCGGTGGAATTTATTCACCGCAGCGAATGCTCGCTGATCCAGCAACGGGAGATAGGCCAGCATTGTGCCTCGTTCAGCGCCGGGCTTCGGGCAGCGTTGCGTCAGGATCCGGACGTCA
>NZ_DALZCD010000206.1:0-7921 GCF_031978025.1 Erwinia sp. | reverse complement strand
TATTATCAATAATGGTCAAAATGCCTCTTGCCTGGGCAAACCGGGCTACTAAGGCGATGTCCGTTACTTCAAATACGTTCGACGATGGAGACTCAACGTATATCAGCGTGGTTTTATCATTGACATACTCTTCTAAATGGCAGAACTCCTCGGCACTCAGGAAAGTCGCGCTTATACCCAGTCCGGACAAATATGTCATGACATAACGCCTGACGGGTTCATACACAGAACGCGTAATCAGGATATGGTCGCCAGGACGCAGGAACGCCATAAACACAGACGTAATCGCAGCCAGGCCCGAGCAAGTGCTAAGCGACCCATATCCTCCCTCCAGGCGGGTTATCTCGCATTCGACAGCATCTGTTACAGGGGTGCCAAAACGTGAATAACGCGGATACTCACTCTTCAGGACATCCTGTGATGCAGAATCCAGTGCAGCAAAATGCGGATAAACGCCGGAAGTGGAGCGATAGATCGGAGGATGCGGAAAATGGCTCTCCTCCGCGCAGGGGACTTTATTAGCCATTGTTGACTGTTTCCCAGTGTTCCGCATCATGAATTTGTTGATAGCATGAACCAAACAGTTGCAATACGGATGCGGGGTCGTCCGCCTCCACCACATGGCCGATCAGGTAAAGGCCTGATTTTTCCCCACCGTCATAAATTTCATCAACTTTTCCGGTCAAATGTGTCTTGCGCACCTCGGTGGGAAACTCAGCCGGCAGGGAGACAAGCCGACCGTTAGCAGGTGGGATGCAAACGCAGCCAAAACGCAGAAAGCTTTCCTGATATTGAGGGTAAGCGTGTTGAGGTATCTGGCATTCTGCTAACAGCCACGCTTTATCTATATTAAAACCTGCCATTTCCTCAATCAGAAAACTTATCATTCCTCCGCCGGTTCTGCTCGCTATCTCGCAAAAAACGATTTCATCCGTTGGGGTCACCCACATCTCACAATGAAAAGCAAAGTGTTGAGTAACAGGCATGGCATGCAGTATTTCCTGAACAGAACTGACTAAACGGGCATGCAACGGATCGTTTTGGTCCAGCGGTACGTTACCAATATATAAGTTATCCCGATAGGAAAGGCAGTTGTTTACATATCGAAACGGCTGAATAAAAGTAAGTTTACCCTCGACGACCAGCCCATCAATATGGAACATTTCGCCATCGACATAATCCTCTGCCAGCATATTAGTAATTTGATTATTATTCTGTTGCAGGTATAACTGCAGTTCAGTCGGTGATTTTATAATAACAACACCGGAAGACCCCGAAGCGAGACGAGGTTTTACAACCAAAGGCATGCCATTGGTCGACGCGAAGGCCATAAGCTCTTCCGCAGAATCTATTTTCCTGAAAGGTGCCATTTTTATTGAAGCGCGAGATAATGTCTCTTTCATGAGGAATTTATCTCTGTAACACACGGCGCTGTTTACATCCTGTCCAGGAAGGCCGTAGTGGCTTCTAATCTGAGCGGCGCGAATGATATCTACTTCTGCCCTGCAGAATACATAATCAAAGGGTGTCTCCCGATAAATTGACTCTACCAGCGCATAGAGGGATTCATCATCTCGATCATATTCCTCCAGACAAAAACAATTTTTAATGTGGCGAGCATACTCTTCATAGAATTTCGGAGAGGTAATGAGTACCGGTTCGATACCCAGGTCCTTAAGCCATAAGTCATAAGGGGTTCGCGTGTATTCCGTCTTCGCCAGAATGAGGATATTTTTCATGTTAATGTTAACCCACACTTTTTTCATGACAATAACAACAATGAAGGATTAGTAAACAATTTATTGTTGCTTGGTTGTTACATTTTGTTATATGCGATATTAATCAGTGACTTATAGTGAGCGCGTGCAGGTGGTAGTGGGT
The DNA here is from genome assembly GCF_031978025.1 of Erwinia sp. Taxonomy (NCBI): domain Bacteria; kingdom Pseudomonadati; phylum Pseudomonadota; class Gammaproteobacteria; order Enterobacterales; family Erwiniaceae; genus Erwinia; species Erwinia sp. Next base: position 6,040 of record NZ_DALZCD010000206.1, on the reverse strand, counting down.
TTATTAATGATTATATCTAACTGTTTAGAGCAGTGGCTATGTGCCTGCTAGCTATTTTTTGAACTAAAAATCTGCTCATTGTCTTTTTTGTAGGGTAAAACTCTGTAAAAAAAAGATAAATAATATTTATGCATTTTACGCATCTGCTCGATTGACAAGCGTTATTTAATCCAGATAAATCATCGTACGAAAAATATAAAGTGAGGCAATGTCGATGCAAGGCAATATGGATATGTCGTACGATTATCATGGGGACATTGATTTTCGTGTTCCCTTTACATCAATAAAAAATGAGGACATTCATTTTTATCTGGATGTTGATACCTTCGTTGGTAAAGATACTTGTGGCCAGAATTGCAATCATTGTTGGTTTGTCAATTATGAAAAAGTTTTCTCTAAATCCTTTGGTATTCAGGAAGGGCATGAGATTTACCGAAAGCTGAGCGAGCAGCGTTTTAATATTTATCCTCGGTATGTGGATAGTTTTGCTCACAATGGTGAGTTTATGGATATTTATGGCCCTGCTCATAATCGCGAATTTCGTTCCGGAGAGGATAAAAACGAGACGGATACGATGGTTGCGGGCGACGCATGGACCAGCGGTAAACCTCTGTTGCAGAAAAACTTTAAGGAACTACTGGATAAAGCAGTAAAAAATGGATACGGCACCATATCGATTACGTTTCACGGACTGGTTGATGATGCGGAGGCCTGCTCGCTACGTTCCCATGTCGATTATCCTATTAAAGGCGTATTTCCTGGCGAAAAATGTATTGAAGTGATTTCCCGGATTAAAAATTATAGCCAGGAAAAGGGCGACAGTAACCTGATGCGGGTTAACATCGGCATTACGGTTGGGACACATAATCATACCAAAGAGGATCTGGTAAATTACTGTCATCTCTTTAACAAGTTGGGTGTACAGACAGTCAGGTTCAATTGTTTTACAGACCACGGGCGCAGACATCCACACCTGCAGCTTACACAAGAGCAAGTAGCGCAGTTTTATCAGGACATAAAGTGGGTACATGAGAACATGCCACTCAATTTCCAGCTAGGCGTTAGCGAAGATTTCGGTACATCCGGCATTGAAGTGCTGGAGTTGCCTTCGCATGTGGGATGGTGTCGTGCAGGTCGTCAGTTGTTTGCCATCATTCCAGAGGCAGGGGAAAGCCAGCTGATTAACGGAACGGTTCATGAGCGTATTGGTCAAATCGTCGGTTGCGTAAACATTTTCGAGCCAACTTTCGGCTACCTTACGCGCTTTAAGCATGCCGAAAGCGGTGAAACTGATTATCAGATTCACTTCAATGCAGAAGCTATCGAAGCGTTTACCCAGGACAGGCTTTCTGGTGTTTACAAGAATGGCTGCTTTGCAGGTGAGATACTTCAGATGCAAAACTACGATATTCCGCTTGTAAATCAAAAGCGTATTGACATTATTGAAGTCTGAAATTTATCAGGGCTCCTGAGGGAGCCTTTTTTGAAAAGGACGAATATGGAAGCGCTGGTTTCTCCATACTGGGTTGCAAACAATCTGAGTGCAGGCAACATTGTCATACTCGACGCTACGCTTAAAAAAACAGCAAACAAGACGGGCGATATGACAGGATTAGTCATTCCAGGAGCAGTCTGGTTTGACCTGGAGACGACGTTTTCAGAACCCGAATCTGATTTACCCCATACCTTCCCTTCGGTCTTAAGTATCCCCTCCCTGCTGGCCGGAATAGGGATCACCCCCGACTCAACTGTTGTGGTTTATGACCAACAGGGCATTTATTCGGCCCCGAGAGTCTGGTGGATGCTGAAGGTCATGGGTATTGATAATTGCCATATTCTTGACGGGGGACTGCCAGCATGGCGGGCGGCGGGATTTGAAGTATCCGAAAACTATGCGGTCCCCGATGTTAAAAGCGTCTGCAAATTTAATATTAAGCCTGAGCAAATCGTCGATAGATTCGCCGTGCTGGACAATATCAGTGCCCCGCGTTTTACGTTAGTGGATGCAAGGCCTGCAGCCAGATTTTCCGGGCAACAGGCTGAGCCCCGGGCTGGATTAAGGCGTGGACATGTCCCGCATTCCGTTAATATCCCTTTTAGTGAAGTTCTCGATGATGGCCGGTATAAAACGCGGGACGTGCTGGCAGATATGTTTGCTCGTCACGAACTGTCACATAAAGACGAGCTGGTTTTCAGTTGCGGGTCTGGAGTCACCGCATGTATTGTCCTGTTCGCCGCTCATCTGGCCGGTTTTGAAAGCCTCCGTGTTTATGATGGCTCCTGGGCTGAGTGGGGCCAGGATGAGAGCCTGCCGTTAAAAAGTGAGTCGGCCGAATTATGACGAATTTGAATTTATTGGTGGCTCAACAAAAACAGTTTGCTGTGATCCATACAATGCTGGCCGGGACATTTCTGTCCCGTGCGGGTTATTTTATGGTATGGCCTTATCTGTCCGTCACGCTTTATCGCAATTTTCAGTTAAGTGCATCACTGATTGGCGCGATATTTTTCCTGACTTCAGCCGCTGGGATAATAATTGGCGTATTCGCCAGTTATTATTCTGATAAGCTTGGGCGTAATCGTTCGCTAATAGCCAGCCTATTGCTCAGTATTGCTGGTTTCGCCATTATGGCATATTCCAATGGCACAGCCGAATTTGTGGCTGCCATGATATTTATCTCAACAGGGCGTGCCTGTACCGAGTCATTTAGTAAGGCCATGATTGGCGACTATCTGGTCGATCTAAGATCGAGGGAAAAATACCAATATATACGTTATTATATCGTAAATATTGGTTCTGCTCTTGGTCCCCTGGCGGGGACTTATGCTCTTACCTCACCGAACCTTAACATATTTATTGTGTCCTGCGCAGTTTACCTGCTCTATGCTTTAGCTTTGCTTTTTGTTTTGAAAGGGTTGCGTAATACAGTAGTCCACGACAAGAAGGAGATTCCAGCCTTCACCCATTCTATTTTAAATATCTTCTCTCAGGCGCAGTTTTCAAAGTTGTTGGTTTGCTACTTTATTGTGATGTTTGTCTATATCTCTTTTGATTCTCCGCTTATTCAGCTTTTGACTCGACTGAAATTTTCAGAGTTGAATTACGCCATCAGTATGATATTTGTCGTTAACGCCGTAACGGTAGTTGTTTTTCAGTACCCGGTTATGTTTTTACTAAAAAGCTGGACGATTAGATCCAGGATAATTATGGGAATATTCCTTATATCAGTATCCCAGCTACTGTTTTTGACAGTATATTCCGGCTCGGTTGAGATGTTGGCTCTTTGTGTGCTGGTTCTCAGTATCGGGGAGCTAATTACCATGCCTGCTTTCAGCGTCGAGGTGGACAGGCTGGCACCTGACGATTTAAGAGGGACATCCTTCGGTTTAATTAATCTTACCTCACTCGGCACTGCAATGTGTCCTCTTTTTTGTGGGTTTCTTATTGATGCCGGGTTAGGTCACTTAATGTTCATATCACTTTTTATTCTGGGGATCGTTGCAATATTAATATATGCCTCAGTAGGTCAGTCTTCATTGCAGCAAAGGGAATGACACAAGAAATTCTCCATTGTTGAAGGGTGAGGCCTTAATGTTGACATCGTTTCTTCTGGCTCAGGTGGAGCGTGCTGGCGTGCATACAGCCGGTACGCGTGGGAAGTGAGCATATTGAGGACAGTTGAAAGAGTGCTGATCGAGGCAGCCATATCATTAACCCCATCCCAAATCCCTGTAGGTCTTCCTGTCCTGCTCAGAAAACCGACACGATAATTCTCCTGATGGCGAGATTTATAATATTTAGTCATTGCTTGAAAGTGAGCACCACAGGTTCACCCTCATTTGTCACCCGGCTCCAGCAATCCAGGAGCCGTCTCTCCGGCTTGCTCAACAAAGCAAAACAAACCCAAATCATCTTCATTCGTCCAAAGCTTACGTATGAGAATTTTATTCTCAAATGCGTCAATACGGTCCGATCATGATTAATTTATCATCAAAATTGACTAAAACTTTTTTTTCACGCCCGCCAACACAACACAATATTTCAGGCTCATTTTGAGTGGAGAGGGAAAGTACGGTGCTCCCTATGCTGATGCAGCATGCTTGCTCCGTACGTTCCACCCGGTTAAAACGAGCGCGCTTCATAACGGACACTTTGAACGATCAATCATCGGAGTCGGTCAGTGTCGCCCTCACGCGAGGAAGACTATGGGGGTAATTCTGCTGAATAAACTCGATCATTTTTTCCCGTACATAACAACGTAAATCCCAGGCGGTAGGGGAGTTTTGTGCCGTCATCAGTAATCGGATAGTCATGGTTTTGTTATCAGTATCGGTAACCTGGAGTACCTGAGTTTCCCGATCCCAAAGCTTTGTTTCGCTTAATACTTTTTCAAAATGCTGGCGGAGCGGCTCTAGCGGCATGGAATAATCAAGATAAAGAAAAACGGAGCCTAAGATTTGTGCATTATTACGCGTCCAGTTCTGAAACGGATTTTCTGTGAAGTAAGTGATAGGCAAGACCAGTCGGCGCAGGTCCCAAAGGCGCACCACAACATAAGTCAGGTTTATCTCTTCAATCCAACCCCATTCTTTTTCAACGACCACGGCGTCATCAATTTTAATCGGTTGTGTAAAGGCTATCTGAATGCCGGCAAACAGGTTAACCAATGACTTCTGAAGGGCGAATCCGATAATGATTCCGGCAACCCCGGCCCCGGCCAGAATGGTCGTACCGAACTGCCTGACGCCAGGAAAGCTGAGCAGGATCAGGGAAAGACATAAGGTGACCAGGATAACGATAGCCACCTTTTTAACATAAATTATCTGTGTACGGATTTTACGAGCACGGAGATTATTTGAAAGGTTAATGTCATAACGTATAAAGAGCATGTCCTGGGCGACATTGATTAATCGAATCAGAACGGAACAAAACGATAATATAATAAAAATATGCGTGGTTGTTGTAATAAAACTAATGGATTCAGGTTCAATGTTGACATGATTAACGCCCAAACTGATTAACAGTAAGGGGATAAAAAGAAACATTGATCCATGCAGGTGCTTTTCAAGCGATTTGAACAGTTTTCTGTCGCGGTTTTGCCAGTAGCGGATAAAACGGAGAAGGATATAACGCGTCAGAAAACCCAGGGCAAGAGAGAGCGTGACGAGCAATACAGCAGGCACCCAGGATGGAAAGCCAGATAACTCACCAAATAGCAATGGCATTATTTTCCCCTATAAAAGCCAACAAACCAGGTTGTCAGATAAGTCAAAAAACAGTAACCCTTCTTTTTCAGGTTATCTGCTGATTTTTTGAGACAAACACATTAGTATATGAAAAATATAATAAACTCGCCTCCTCAGGCAGGAATTTTTCTGAAGATTTTTAGTAAACGCTTCTTGTAATTGATGATCCCTGCAACTGTTCTGCCCCTCACATTCGCGTTTTCAACGTGTTAAGCCATATCTCGCCTTACACTGCCCCATAAAGTCATACGACTCACTATGAGTGAAAAGCGGGTTTGTCCTGAGGCCTCCGCTTATTCCTGCTTTGCTTTATCAGCCGGTTCAGGCCGGCCAGGCACGCCAAACCTCAGTTCATGCTCAGAGGCGACCAACATTGGTAGCGGCAAAAGAAGTTGATGGCGGGAAGATCACAGAAACGCAGGGGTAACGCAGCGCGGCATCGCTAAACCAGGCCGACTGATGCCTGCGGGCGCCGAGAGTTATCCACCCGTAAGGACGCCATAGCTTAACTGGCGACAGGTGGGCTGGTCAGGGGACTATTTTACTCTGTGGCAAAGCCTGGTGGCCAGTTCATCAAGCTCTCTGTCATAACTGGCACGTTCTGCCGCGCTGAGGAAACCCTGTTTTTTCACAAAGTGCGTCACGTCACCACGCACGCGCGCAGCCTGTTGCCACATCGTGTCGGCCTGAGTCTGCGTCAGATAGCGGGCCTTACGCGCGGTGCTGATATCAGCCTGCAGCACGTTAACCCGGACAGCAATCTGCACTTCGCGTGTATCCTGCATGCTGCCTC
>NZ_DALZCD010000205.1:0-7972 GCF_031978025.1 Erwinia sp. | reverse complement strand
CGGTAAAAATCGCCCAGACGGTAGCCGCAGGAGATTTACAGACGCGCATTGCGGTGAAAGGGCGTGATGAAACGGCTTCCCTGATGGCCGCTTTGAAAGAAATGAACACGAACCTGACGCGTATTGTTTCCGACGTGCGGGAAGGAACAGAAACGATTGCTACCGCTTCGGCTGAAATCGCGCTGGGCAGTCAGGATCTTTCCGGGCGCAATGAAGCTCAGGCCGGTGCGCTGGAAGAAACGGCGGCCTCTATGGAAGAGTTAACGTCCGTAGTCAAAAAAAATGCGGATAACGCGCGCTACGCCAGCGATATCGCTCAGGAAGCCACTTCAGCTGCGCAGCAGGGCGGCAGCGTGGTGAAAGAAGTGGTGCATACCATGGCCGAGATCCAGCATTTCTCCAGCCAGATTAGCAATATTATCAGCCTGATTGACGGTATCGCTTTCCAGACCAATATCCTGGCGCTGAATGCGGCCGTTGAGGCCGCCAGGGCGGGAAGTGAAGGGCGAGGCTTTGCCGTTGTGGCCGCTGAAGTCCGGGCGCTGTCACAACGATCCGCTTCCGCTGCCAGAGATATCAAGGTGCTGATCGACAGTTCGGTCAGTCGTATCAATACGGGGAACGCATTGGTAGAGCGAGCGGGCCAGTCAATGGAAAATATTTTGGAAAACGTGCACCGCGTCAGTTCGCTGGTGGCCGAGATATCGCTGGCAAGTAATGAGCAAAGCGTGGGGATTGACCAGGTCAACCTGGCCGTGACGCAGATGGACAATGCGACCCAGCAGAACGCCTCCCTTTCTCAGGAGTCGACCGTAGCGGCGCAATCTCTGCAACAGCAGGCCGAGACCCTGCTGCGCAGCGTCAGCGTCTTTAAGCTATCACCGGGTATCTGAACCTGACGGCGTGCTTTTACCAATAACAAGAGAACGCCGTCGCTTAGCCTGTTGCCCCTGCATCATTAAGGGAACGGCCGCAAAATTTACGGGCGGCGTCCTTTACAAAACGTGAATCTTTAAAAAAATAAGGCCTGTTTTTGTTATCAGACAGGCTTTTTCTTTATAAAAAAGACGTCTTTCTTTCGCTGGTGTTTTTAATGCATGATTTATTTTAACAGGCAGGGGGTTTTACTTTTACTTGTAAAAGGATATCACGTGTTCTGAGAAGGATTTTACTTCTTTTACCGCCCTTTTTTTGAAAGCATAGCGGCAATAATTGCCGCCGGTCTCGAGAGTGGCCCTGATATATTCCTCCCTGAATAAACAAACAAAAGAGAGAATGTATTATGGCAACATTAACCGGGACAAAAAAACTGTACGTTCTGGAAAGACCTTTATGGCTGGATGCGGCCGGGATGAGTAAAGGTATTAACCACGACCGCCAGCCTTTGGGCATTATTATGCCTGCCGGACAGGCTATTAAGATCCGACAAAAGCACGGCAGCAGTGAACAACTCACGCTGCGTTTATTAAATACTGATAGCCAGACCGAAGCGTCCGTTACCTTTGGCGCAGGCTGGACTACGCTTTCCGCCAGCGCAGATTCTGTGCCCTTCGTGGATACGCCCTACCGCGACGAGGATGTCGTGGTTGAATATGAGTATCCTGCCAATGCGAAAATTCTGCCTGTTTATGAAGAAGGCGCCAGCGAAAGTGAAAGCCTCTTTTTCCAGCGTTGGGACAGTCAACATGCAGAATTTGCACTTATCACGTCAGGTTTTGTTAATATGCTCGTGCCAGCAGCAGATAAGCAAAAATTGCGTACGCTGCATGCAGAGAACAGTCTCGAGCGCCTGATCGAAATCTATAATAATTTCTTTGAGTTTTTTAATGCTCTGGCCGGTCTTTCTTTTACCCCGAAAAAGAGCACCGATCGTAATATTCATAATCGTTATTTTATCAAAGCGGATAAAAATGGGCCGGGGGCCGCTTACTACGGTAACTTGTGGACGGCTGAATCCACGTCAACGGTGAATGATTTTTGGCTGTTTGAAAATGAACCCGGCTGGGGATGCCTGCATGAAATCGCCCACGGTTATCAGGGGCATTTTATGTCAGATGCCTTTATTTGCGTCAGTGAAGTCTGGAATAATATTTACTGTGCCTGTTATCAGGATGCGACGATGGGCGATCGGCAATATCAGGCAGGCTGGTTATATGACTATGGCAGACAAGGTGTCATTGAAAAAAATATCGATGACTTCATTAAAAATGGGACAGAGCTTAACCAGTGGGACGTGCGATCCAAATTGTACTTCTTTATGCAGATGATAAAGAAAGGCGGTAGAGAAGCGTTTATCCACTTTAACCAACAATACCGCCAGATTTGTAACCTCAGCGGTTTTGTTGCTCAGGATTATGCTTTGTTGGACAGGCTTTCCGCCAGCTTTGCCTCCGTGGGCGAAAAAATTGACGTTACACCATTTATGCAGCTGGTTGGCGCGGCGCTGACCCCGAAACAGCGTGCAGTCAACGCCTTTTGCCAGGCGAAGGCCGTCTACCCGCTGAATCAGCTGGTCGCAGGGAGTCAGCTGGTTTCATTACAGCAGCAGCTGGGGTTAAAAAGCCCGCTTGCGCTGGTAGATACCCAGCAGCTAAAAGCAAGTGGCCTGACCGGCAGCGTAAGCCTGCGGCTGAATATTGACGATTTCCGTCAAATTGAAAATGAATGCCTGTTGCTGCTTGAAGGCGATAAGATCGTGAAACAGGTGAAAATAGCCCGCCAGGATATTTTGCTGGAGCAGCTGCCTATAGGCGTTTATACCCTGCGTCTCCCTACTGGCAGAAGCCATAAGTATGCTCTGGAAACGAACTATCTTATTGTCAAAGCTGGAAAAAGCTCACAGGAAATTGGCTATACACGTAAAATCGCTTCGCCGCTGATTAATCAATTATTTAGCCTGGTAGGATTGGGCGACGCGATTTTCTGTACCGTTGCGCTGGACCATCATCAGGGCAAGCTGCGGATTGACGTCATCACCAGCACGCCGCACAGCTATTTCCCGAATATCACTTATGCGACCCTCGTTGTGCGCGATAGCAACAACCGGGAGATATACCGTAAAACGATGGAGGGTAACCGTGCAGTCGTTGGACGGGATGAAATAGCCTTTTCCAGCGGCTATCAGATTGAGATCTATCATGCCGAACCGGGCCGTGTACGTTTATCACCTTCGGCAACCGGCATACTGGACAGCCAGGCAAAGACAGCGGTGTTTACCATTACGCCAGCTGGCCTGAAAAACAACCAGCTAAATAATAACCCGGAAACCGCTTTGGCCGAACGGCTGGAACAGGCATCGCTGGCGATTGCTGCGCACAGCACAATACTCACTGCTGAGTATGCCTCTCAGAAGGACGATCTCTGGCTGGGGGTGATGGCCTTGAGTCGACCGTTACGGGATATCCTGTACGCAAAATACTACGTTTATTTTTCCAGACATAACGAACTGCCGGAAGCACCAGACGTGCCAGAGGAACCGGAAGTGCCAGACGTGCCGGAAATACCCGATGTCCCTGAACCGGCACCGGCGCTTTATCCACTTTGGCAAACTGGCCGCACATACACTGGCGGCGATCGGGTGACGCATAAGGGGAAAAACTATCTGGCTAAATGGTGGATTGGACCCGGCAATGAGCCCGGTCTGGAAACAACTACTGGTGCGGCAGACGGCGACGGTCGCCCGTGGACAATGATTTAACCCGTTTGAGGCGCTTTTAGCATTCAGTGGGAAAGAAAGCGGAAGGCGAAGAGCACATGACTCAGGTGCTCTTTTTTAAGCGGTCTACAATCGGGCGGCTGGTCGGTAAAATGCCTGAAACGTGAGCGGCATCCGGCCAGGCCTGCCGCCCGCGTGACTTACTTGCTTATTTGCTTCAGGATCTCAGCCAGCTGTGCCCGATGCTCGTCGTCAATCTCCCGCGCAGCGGAATAACCGGCGTTCAGCAGAATGGTCTCATTCAGCCCCACCAGCCAGTCATAGATATAATACGCCGCATGGTTATTAGGTTTCAGCGCCAGCTTTGTCAGCCTTTGGCCCGGCCCCAGACTCGCGGCCTGAGTTTCCGGACGTGCGAAAATCTTTTGCCCCCGATTAATTTTACTGTCGGGCCGTGCGGCTTCCGGCAGATGCTGAAAGCCCAGCCAGGCAACAAAATCCCCCAGCACGCTTAGCGCGCGCGAAACCTGACGGTCGGCCAACATCTCTGCCGGTGTGTTAGCCGCGTCTTTATCTGTCAGAATCTTGACCAGTGCGCCTTCAATATCCAGACGGATACTGGCCGTGGTCAGCTCTTCCGTCAGCATCTCCAGCGTAGGTCGGGTCACGCCCAGTAGTTCCAGTAGCGCATCCTGTTCAGGCAGCTGTCCCAGCAGGTTGATCCAGTAACGATAGACCTGTTGCGCAAACCCATTTTCCGCTTCGCTTTCCTCGCCCGTCTGCCGGGTATCCAGCGGCAACGGCAGCGGATCGTCGCTTAGCAGATCGATACTCATCCCGATACCGAAAGGATCCTCTTCCGTCAGGGTGTATTCCTCGCTGCTGCGGCGCTCGGCAGGGTGTTGTTGCTGCATAAACAGATGGCGCAGCGTTTCGCGCGTTGGCAGTAGCCGCTCCAGCAGCTCGCCGTGGACGCCGGTTCTGGTTTGTAATGCTTTTAGCAACGTTTCGGCCACGCGCAATCGAGCCTGCGGCTCTTCTTTCTCTGCCGCCAGATGCCAGCGACCCAGCAGGTTATCGTTCAGTTCGCGGCGGATTTCACTCAGCTGATCCTGCAGGCGTGTCATTTTGTTTTCACGGCTCACTTCGCTGGTCAGCCAGCCCGCCATCCGCTTAACGCCCTTATCGTCCATTGTCAGCATCGTCCCCCAGGCATCGCCAGGGTTGCCCACATAGCGCTGTACGGCGGCGTCGTGGTTCTGACCGTGGGTAATACGCTGGTCGAAAGGCGTCAGCGCCCAGATTAGCGCAGGCTTACGGCCGCTGTGCGGCTGCCCCTGGGTCTGCTTTACCCAGTTATCCAGCACGCGCCCCACGATGCGGGTATCCGCGCGCTGGCCGGAAGCGTTACAGACCATCAGCAGATCGACATCCTGTCGCTCGGCAGCGCGGGTTAACAGGAAAGGGCGTTTGGCGGTGGTAAAGGCCAACGCCAGTTCATGAGTGCTGTCATCCGGCAGAGTGGACGGCTCTTCAAAACCGGGATAGTCCAGCAAATCGACCTGTTCAAACAGGCTCTCACGCGGCGCACTATAGAAAGGCAGCAGCACTTCGCGACTGAGCAGGTTCAGTTCGCCCAACGCAAGGTTGACCGGCCTGAGGCTGCGGCCATTGTGCTGCGGCACCACCTGAATAACGCGATCGGATGAGGCATTAAAATAGCGCAAACCGCTACTGTTCAGCACGCTCAGGCTGGGATCGTCGACCGTCACGATGGGCGCCAGCACGCGTTTCGCGCCGGAAAGGTGATGCAGCACGTGTGCCAGCTGGCGGTAAAGCGCGGAAAGATCGCGATCCTCATTCCAAAGCAGGGAAAAGAGGCGGGCACGGTCGTCCACGCCCAGCATAGGGGCCAGCTCCACCGCCTGTGGCCAGAAGTGACTTTCCAGCGCCTTGCTGCGGCAAATCTGGGCAGCATTCAGGCGGTGCCACAGCGCCACCACGTTATTACTGCTCATGCCTTCCACGCTCTGCGCCTGACAGTAAACTGCGACGTTTTTCATGCGCTCGGCAATCTGCTGCTCATCCAGCGCAATCGTCTCGCTGTCGCTGCGTTTGGCCCAAACCTGTGCCAGTACGCCTGCGATCTCTTCTTCACTCATTAGCGAGAGCTGCACCGGCCATTCATTATCGGTACTGGTTTGCTGGCCGCTGAAGCGCATTACCATCGTGGCGCTCTGCTGCTGCGGATTAAGCTGCGTGTAGTCAAAAGTCGTATTGCCCAGCGCAAGTTCCATCCGACCCTTTTCGCTGGCGGCGAGCGCGGCGATAAGCCAGGCTTTGCCGGCCTGCGCCAAGCCGAAGAAACCGACTGCACACTCTTTGCTGGCCGCCTCGTTCAGGCGGGTTGCCTTGTTATGCTGATGCCGTAGCCGGACGCCCAGACGTTCCGCTTCCATATTGAGACGGGGGGCCGTTTCGCGCGCGCTGTCCAGCCAGGTCAGTGCGCGATCGATACCCTTAGTCACGTTTTCCAGTTTTTTGCCGAACTGCCCCGATGGCTTAGGCGTCAACGCTTTCATTTTTTATATACGCTCCCACTGTCAATCCAGTAATGGGTTAATCCTGAGCCGCTACTGGCCAGCGTATTCAGCCTGAGTCGCAGATGTTCCAGCGGCACACGGCTGCCGTCGTCCAGCATCGCCTCGGCGATAGCAAATCTTTCCGGGCCAAAATCACCTTTGGTGTCCGCCACGGCCAGCTTGATCTTCAATACCTTGTCGCCAGCCACGCTGCGTGCCAGCTGAGGATCGGCGATCGACAGGGTATAAAGCGGCGAAGCGGGCCAGCGATCGTTATCGAGCTGACGGAATCCCAGCGTCAGCGCGCCACGAACCTGAAAACGTTCGCGAGGATCAAGCCTGAAGTTATCATCGTCTAAATCGATATCGGCATACCAGACGTTTTCCGCACTGAGGCTGCCGTTGCCGTCCAGCATGCCCAGATAACGGATGGTAGAATAGGGCTGAAAATCCCCCGCCTTGAACCAGAAATTTGCCAGCCTCAAATCCAGCGACAGCAGGCACAGCATAGCGCCAACCGCGGCCGTGGATTTCGGGTTCTCAATCCGTCCCTGTTTGTTAAAGGGGTACCAGTCGTTGGTATGGTAACCGTCCAGCGACAGGATACGGCTGACCGGCAGCGGCTGAAGATGACGGAACAGGGCCTGTACACCCGGGAACCGCGAAGGGCGCCCCGTGAGCAGAAGGACGTCGCAGTCATAGACGGCGACCACTTCCGACATCGAGCGCAGGCTCTGGGTGATATTCATGCGCGGCGACAGGAATTCGGCATGAAGCTTACTCAGCCTTACCACCAGCGGCACGCGCAGCAGATCAAACGCTTCCGCCTCGTTCGGCAGCTCGCGCTGGATCTCGCGGTTGATATAGTCGAGCAGCTTTTGCGTCGGCGCCTGGGCCAGCAGCTCGCCAAAGCGAGCATCAAGCTCGGCATTTAGCTCCAGCGGATCGAATTTCTCATAAGCTTCCAGGATCGCCTGACCTACAGGAATGAAAATTTGTAGCGTGGTTTGCTGACGCAGCGTGGAATGGCCGTCCAGACGACCTTCGTGGCCGAACAACCGCGTCATCACGCCTTCCGGGTTCACCATGCCGGCTTCTTTAAAGGCGTGCTGCAGAGCAGGCAACACGTAAAGCTGGATGACATCCAACAGAATATCGTCCCCGGCCAGCTTGAAACCTTCACGGAACAGCAGGCGTGGCATAATTTTCACATTGTTACCGACGCCGTCATCCAGTCGATACTGTGTGATTGCCAGGTCTGTGGTGCCGCCGCCGATATCGATAGAAGCAATACGCAGCGTCTTGCCTACCGGTTCGTCAGGCGCACGCACGCGATCGGGGCGTGCCATGCTGACAAAAAATGCCTCGGCGCGACCACCAAAGTTTACCTGCGTTTCGTTATAGAGATAAACCATCTGGCCACAGGTCGCCTCGTCCCATTCCATCTGCACTTCAGGCACCGGCACGCTGCTTTTCGCCTTGTCCTTAGCGCTGGTAAAGTCTTCGTCAGCCGGATGCCAGCCCATCGCTTTCCAGATCAGCGCGATCGCTTCCTGCATGCGGCGTCGGAAAATTTCGCGCTCCGGTTTGGGCATGGCGGAAGGCAGCGTCAGGATAATATTACGTAACTGACGCGGTGCGCTGCTGTGCAGCATTTTCTGCCGCTGTGCCGGACTGTTCATTTGCAGCAGGGCCTGCGCCAATAGCTCACCAAGCATAAAAGTCAAAACGGAGC
>NZ_DALZCD010000204.1:0-7978 GCF_031978025.1 Erwinia sp. | reverse complement strand
CAGCCGCTATGGCGGTATCGGGCTGGGGCTGAGTATCGTCAGCCGTATTGCTCAGCTGCATAAGGCGCAGTTTTTTCTCGAAAACCGGCGGCAGGCTTCAGGCTGCCGGGCTTCGGTAAAATTTACCTGACCACGGCTCAGGCGGAGAACCAAATCCGCAGAAAAGCTAAAACGACAAGGCCGCTGAAAATCACGGCGGTATATTCACTTATCGGGCGGACGCGTGGCTGTTTCATGGTGCTCTCCTCTGGATGGTAAGAGGAGTTTCCTGTAAGAATATTAAGGCAACATTAAGGCCACGCTGAACCGCTCGTCCTTTTCGGTTTCTTGCTGACGGTACCTCACTGCCGCACGGAAAATGCCGCTTATAAAGCCCTCCTGTCGCGTTTATTTCTTGTCCTGTTTCTTATGCTCTGAAGCCAGTACGACATAAAGTGACGTCGGCACCAGGCTGCCGCTGCGCCAGTTCAGCTTCAATATGCGCTCAATAAGAATGCAACTTAAGCCTCATCACAAGGTTAATAAACACACAAAAAGTTACTTTTTGTATAAGCTTTTCTTATGCCTCAGATGAAAATGCAGAGAGCCGCACAACGCCTCCGCCACACTATTTACCGCCTGAAACGGAAAGCAAACGTTTACTTGCGGGCAAATTCTCTTTTCCGGCCAGACAAGCAGCAGACAGCTTAAGTTCCGCGCATTACGTGAGCTGCATCACACTTTAATTAAAGTGAAATGAAACAGAGTTTGACAACTGTGAGCGATATCTATTTCCTAAAGCGCGGATGACGGCACACTTTTTCCGACATTTGATACGGGCGCTTTCGGCACTGAAACCGCCTCTGTTCCGTTCCGGATAACAACAGATAAGACCATCGCGCGGGCTGCAGAAAATGGTCGATAAGCATGTGGTAATATAATGAAATATAAATCTCTGATGGCGGGTGCCGTAATGGCGCTTTCATACAGTACCGTTTCGTTTGCTGCCCCCGAGCAGCCGCAGTACGTTTCCGACTGGTGGCACCAAAGCGTTAACGTGGTGGGCAGCTACCACACCCGTTTCGGGCCGCAGTTTAACAACGATGTTTATCTGGAATATGAAGCCTTCGCCAAAAAAGACTGGTTCGATTTTTACGGTTATCTGGATCTGACCAACTTCTTCGGTGCCGGTAACTCAAACGCCAACGGCATTTTCGACCACGGCTCGCCGATGTTTATGGAGATCGAACCGCGCTTCTCTATCGACAAGCTGACCAATACCGATCTGAGCATCGGGCCGGTAAAAGAGTGGTATTTCGCCAATAACTATATCTACGATATGGGCCATAACAGCGACAACCGCCAGAACACGTGGTATATGGGCCTCGGCACCGATATCGACACCCACACGCCGGTCAACCTGTCGCTGAACGTTTACGCCAAATACCAGTGGGAAAACTACGGCGCGGCTAACGAAAACAGCTGGGATGGCTACCGTTTCAAGGTGAAGTACTTTGTGCCGCTGACGTCGCTGTGGGGCGGCAACCTGAGCTATATCGGCTTTACCAACTTTGACTGGGGTTCCGACCTGCGTGATAAGAGCGACGCCTCACGCACCAGCAACTCCATCGCTTCCAGCCATGTGCTGTCGCTGGTTTACGATCACTGGCACTACTCCGTTGTCGCGCGTTACTTCCACAACGGCGGTCAGTGGGCTGACGGGCAGGATCTGAACTTCGGCACGGGGAATTTTGAAGTGAAATCCACCGGCTGGGGCTACTATCTGGTCGCTGGCTATAACTTCTGATCCGCCATATTTCCTCAACCGCCAGCCTTTTCCCTCGCTGGCGGTGCTTTTCCCCTCGCGGCAAAACCTATACTCTTTCAGGCGATGTTTTTTCCCTACAAAGGATAATGTATGCCTGCCGAACACCCGGTTAAATTACGCCCGCTGGAGCGTGAAGATCTGCATTTTGTCCATCAGTTGGACAACAACGCCAGCGTGATGCGCTACTGGTTTGAAGAGCCTTACGAAGCTTTCGTTGAGCTATCCGATCTCTATGACAAACATATTCACGATCAGAGCGAACGCCGTTTTGTCGTGGAGTTTGAGGAAGATAAGGTGGGTCTGGTGGAGCTGGTTGAAATCAACCATATTCATCGTCGCGCGGAGTTTCAGATTATTATCGCGCCCGGCCATCAGGGCAAAGGCCTCGCCAGCAAAGCCGCGCTTCTGGCGATGGAATATGGCTTCTCCGTCCTTAATCTTTACAAACTCTATTTAATTGTCGATAAAGAGAATAAAAAGGCGATCCATATTTACACCAAGCTCGGATTTGAAATTGAAGGCGAGCTGATCCACGAATTCTTTATTAACGGCGAGTATCGCAACACCATCCGTATGTGTATTTTCCAGCATCAGTACCTGGCTAAGCACAAGTCGGCGCATACGATGGTCAAACCGACGGCGCAGTAAGCCCGACCAGGCGTCCCGCTTCTCTGACGCGGGACGCCCTGTTGGGGATCAGCTGCGTGCGCCGACAGGATGCATGATAATCCGGGCTGGCGGTTCTTCGATGTGATACATGCCGCCGTTGAACGGATCGACCAGCAGCCAGCCCGGGAAGCCGCCAAGCGGAATATTCCCCAGCAGATACCAGAGGTTAGCCTTTTCGTTAAGCGGGAGCGTTTGTGGCACGTAGCCCGGCTGCTCCAGCATCAGCATAAATTTCTTTTTGCCAAAGTAGTTGCCGTCGGATTTTGCCAGCGTCACGGTCTTTGGCGTATAGCCTTCCGCTACCGCCCTGCCGGTTTCATCCTGCACGACAAATTTTGCCCCTTGCGGCCAGCTCTGGATGCTCACATCCTGGGTTTGATCGCCCACGATAGTGGCACATCCGCCGAGCAGCCACGCCGAAACCAGCACCGGTAAAATACGTTTCATAAGCTTTCCTGCCAGGTTAAATAGTGAGAATAGTTGGGCGCAGCGAATAACGCCCGGCGACCGCGGGCGTTATTGTGCAAAGCTCTGAAGGTATTATCGGCAGCGTTGGGCGATAGCTTTAATATCGGCGGGCGTGGTGCGGCAACAGCCGCCAATCAGTCTGGCTCCGGCGGCCTGCCACTCGGCAAGGTTATCCGCCAGCGTGCAGGTTGAAGCATCGCTGTGCCAGCTTTTACTGACGGCATCATACTGCTCGCCGGAGTTCGGATAGACCACCAGCGGCTTTTCGCTCAGCGCGGAGAAAACGTTTAGCGCCGCCGTGACTTTATCCAGCGCGATACAGTTGATGCCCAGCGCTACCGCCTGCGGTTGCGCATCCAGGAAGGCAATAACGTCGGCCAAAGGCGTGCCGTCGCTAAGATGGTCGCTGTCGCGCAGCGTAAATGAGAACCAGGCCGGCGTGGCGGGAAACTCCGCCAGTAGAGCGACCAGCGCTCTGATCTCGGCAAAGGAAGGCAGCGTTTCACAGGCCAGTATATCGACTCCGGCTGCAACCAGCGCCCGCACGCGCGGCCGATGGAAGGCCATCATCTCCGCCTCTGGCAGCGCATAATCGCCGCGGTATTCAGACCCATCAGCCAGGAAGGCGCCATAAGGTCCTACGGAACCAGCAACCAGCAGCGGCCCGGCCTGCGGCGCATCCGCCAAATAGTCCTCGCGGGCCTTTACGGCCAGCGCCACGCTTCTGGCTATCAGCGCCAGCGACGCTGTTTCATCCAGTCCGCGCTGCGCGAAACCCTGTGGCGTCGCCTGATAGCTGGCGGTGATCGCGACCTGCGCACCGGCTTTAAAATAGTCATAATGCACCTGATAAATCAGTTCAGGATTTTCAATCAGCACCTTTGCAGACCACAGCGCGTCGCTCAGGTCACACCCGCGCGCTTCCAGTTCGGTGGCCATCGCACCATCCAGTACCAGGCCAGCGGCCACCTGCTGTTTAACGGCATCAATCGACAACATGTGAGGTCTCCTTTGCCTGCTCGCGTTTTTGCAGCAGCTGAGTTAAGTAGTAAGCGCCGTAACAAACAGCGATAAAAGGCAGCCCGCAGTATAGCGCGATGCGCTGCTCGGGATCGAAAGCCAGGCCGACGCAGGCCAGCAGGCAGAGTATAAAGCCCAGCACGGGCGTCAACGGATACCATGGCGCGCGGTATTTCAAGTCGGCAAGCGGTTTGCCGGCGCGCAGGTGCGCTCGCCGGAAGAAAAAGTGTGCGGCGCAAATACTTAGCCAGACGGCCACCACGGCAAAGCCAGAGATGGCGGAAAGCGCCACGAATACCGTATCCGGCGCGATTACGCTGGAGAACAGCGCCAGCACCCCACCCAGCATACTGACCGAAATAGCCGTTAGCGGAATACCGCGGCGGGTCAGACGGGCAAAGCAGCGCGGCAGCGTTTTCTGATTGGAGAGCGACCAGAGCATACGGCCAGAGGCGTACAGGCCGGAGTTAGCCGCCGACAGAATAGCGGTCAGGATAACAAAGTTAAAAATATCGGCCGCATAAGGGATCCCGATCTTTTCAAACACCAGCACAAACGGGCTTTTCACAATGCCAGCCTGATCCATCGGGATGAGTGCGGCCAGAATCAGAACGGTACCGATAAAGAAAATGATCAGGCGCGCAACCGTAGTGCGTATCGCCAGCGGCAGGACCTTGTGTGGATTTTCCGTCTCGCCTGCCGCGATACCGATAAGCTCGGTACCGGAGAAAGCAAAGTTTACCGCTACCATGGTCATCAGGATCGGCAGTACGCCGTGCGGTAGCCAGCCGTGCGCGGTCAGATTATGGAAGAAAGGCGCGCTGCTGCCGTCTTTCAGCGGGATAAAACCGAACATCGCACCGGCCCCAAGCACGATAAACGCCAGAATGGTAATGACTTTGATCAGCGAAAACCAGAATTCCCCCTCGGCAAAGAAGCGAGAAGAAATCACGTTAAGCAGGAAGATGAGCGCGCAGAACAGCAGGCACCAGAGCCAGACCGGCGACTGAGGAAACCAGTACTGCATACAGAAACCGGCGGCCGTCAGGCTTGATCCCAGCGCCACGGTCCAGGTCAGCCAGTAAAGCCAGGCCACGGTGTAGCCGGTAGCCGGGCTGAGGTAGCGCGCGGCATACACGTGAAACGCTCCGGTTTCGGGCATCGCAACGGAAAGCTCACCCAGGCTGAGCATCACCAGATACACCACCAGCGCGCCAATCAGATAGGCCAGCAGCGTACCCGCCGCACCGGTAGTGGAAATAATATAGCCGGTGTTAAAAAACAGGCCGGTACCGATTACGCCGCCAAGCGAAAGCATCACCAGATGGCGCGCTTTCATGCTGCGTTTGAATTGTTGCGTATTGTCCTGCTGAGTTTGCTGCATGCTGTCATCCGTATAGACGTCTAAACTTCTACATAGCCAGGTGTTATACCTGGTCTGTGACGGTAATGCAACGTCAGCAAACGTAAAGCAGCGCTTTCAGGCCAGCGATCGGCACTCAGTCAAAGACGGATTCCAGGTAGCGCTCCAGCGCGGCACGCGAGCTGAAGCCGTGCGGGATGCCATAGTGATCCCGGCTGTCGCCAACCAGGTACATAGGAAACTGCACGTAGTGCTCGCAGGTTTTAATTTCGTTAGCGGGTTCCGCAAAGCTGTGGCTTTTTTCCTTTAGCGTGGGATGGATGACCAGTGCGGTGCGTCCCAGACGCGCTTCGCGGTTAACGTACACATAGCTGTCGCCTCGGCGATATCCGTAAGCTTTCGCGGTGACCGCGTCCATTTCAAATCCCGCTTTTTCCAGTACGCGAGCGACCTCATCAGGGCGTAGATACATGCTTAATCCTCTAATACTTGCCAACTCCGTCACCTTACCTTAGCGCCAGGGCGCAGGGCTTTCGGAATTGTCCAGAAACAGGGTGCCCGGAAGCCCGGTGCACGAAATATCTCTCTGATAGTCTATAGTAAATAGTCTGTATCATTTCCAGGAGAGCGCTAAATGTTTAACCGGACGACAAAAAACGAAGATGTTGATATCAACCAGGACGTCACTCTGCTGGCTGATACCCTTGATGGTCTGCTGAAATCTTACGGCAGCAAATCTAAAGAAGAAGTGGATGAAGCACGCAGCAAAGCACAGGCGCTACTGAAAGACACCCGCGCTAAACTTAACGGCAGCGGCAACCGCGTGTCCCAGGTCGCTAAAGACGCGGGCGAGCATGTGGATACCTTTGTTCGTGACAACCCGTGGCACGGCGTCGGTATTGGTGCAGCGATAGGTGTTTTCCTTGGTGCACTGATTGCGACCAGCGCTTCCCGCGACTGATAGCTTAACTTTCCCCGCCCCGGCGGGGAAAGTTGTTCCCCCGACAGTCGCGTCGAGCCTCCCTCTCCCTTTCTCTTCCACGCGAGTCCATCAAAACCGTTTTGCCATCAAACGCTTCCCACTTAGCTTTCCCTGTGAGTTTCGGGCCTGCCCCGCTTCTGACCGGGCTTTCTGAGCTTCCTGCTTTTCAACATCAGCCGCTTTAAGGCCCTTCCGCGCTTACGGTACCAATTCCCCCGTCTCACCATGCTATTTACCCGACTCTCTGCCCGCCAAAAAAAATTTCCCGCTCAAAACCCGCTACGGCAAGGCTTTAAGCCGTTTGTTTTGAATAAGCGTACAAGATGCGCGGTTGCAATAGCAAAACTCTACATCTAGTATTAAATTACTAAAAAACACCTATATGTAGTGATGGGGCCAGTAAGGCCGGGTGATTACTCAGCGGTTTACCTGCACTGTTTGTGCCGGGCATCCGCCCTCAAACGGAAATACGAATCATGCGCATTATTATTTACACGAAAAATAACTGTGTCCAGTGCAGTGCGACAAAAAACGCGCTGGATAAGCAGGGTATCGCGTATCAGCTGATCAATCTGGATCAGGATCCTGCCGGGCTGGAGAGGCTGAAAGCGCTGGGCTATCGTCAGGTTCCCGTGGTGATGGCGGACGAAGATCACTGGAGCGGTTTCCGCCCCGACAAAATTTCCGCTCTGGGCCGTCTCGCCGTACAGGGCTGACACCATGCTGGTTTATTTTTCGAGTCAGTCGGAAAACACCCATCGCTTTGTGCTGCGTACCGGCCTGCCCTGCCGTCGTATCCCTATCGACGGCCAACCGCTGCACGTGGCTGACCCCTATGTGCTGGTCGTGCCCAGCTATGGTGGCGGCACTGCCAAAGGCGCGGTGCCGAAGCAGGTCATTCAGTTCCTTAATGATGTCGATAATCGCCAGGGCATTCGCGGCGTGATTGCCGCAGGCAACCGTAATTTTGGCGAGGCTTATTGCCTGGCGGGCAAAATTATTGCGCAAAAATGCCACGTCCCGTGCCTGTATCGTTTCGAGCTGCTCGGCACGGAGGAAGACATCGCTAACGTTTCCAGGGGAGTAACCCAATTTTGGCAACAACAGAAAGTACACGCATAGCACCGACCACGGCCGACTACCATTCCCTGAATGCGATGCTCAACCTTTACGATGCCAACGGCCATATTCAGTTTGAGAAAGATCGCGAGGCGACACGTCACTATTTTTTACAGCATGTGCTGCCGAATACGGTGGCTTTCGGCTCAGTTAGTGAGCGCTTACAATACATGGTGGCAGAAGGCTATTACGAAGCCGACGTGTTGAACGCTTACCCTTTTGAGTTTATTAACGAGCTGTTTGAGCAGGCTTACCGGCGGCGTTTCCGCTTTCAGACTTTCCTCGGCGCATGGAAGTTCTATACCAGCTACACGCTGAAAACGTTCGACGGCAAGCGTTACCTTGAAGGCTTTAGCGAACGCGTCTGCATGGTGGCATTGACGCTGGCTAGAGGCGACCAGCCGCTGGCAACGGCGCTGATGGAAGAGATGCTTTCTGGCCGCTTTCAGCCCGCCACACCCACGTTTCTGAACGCTGGCAAACAGCAGCGCGGCGAGCTGGTTTCCTGTTTTCTGCTGCGTATTGAAGACAATATGGAGTCGATCGGCCG
>NZ_DALZCD010000203.1:4547-7990 GCF_031978025.1 Erwinia sp. | reverse complement strand
ATCGGTTTCAGCACTGCCGGATCGCGCGGATATTTACTGCCAACCTCACTGCCGGTAAAGCCAGCCAGCGCCATCTCGCTGACGATTTGCTGGAAGGTATTTTCTGCGCCCAGCTCCGGCATATCGTCGTTGGTCCAGCCTATTGGGGCTATTGCCAGCTTTACATTCTCTTTGTTCATGGTGGTGC
This sequence comes from Erwinia sp., assembly GCF_031978025.1. Lineage (NCBI taxonomy): Bacteria > Pseudomonadati > Pseudomonadota > Gammaproteobacteria > Enterobacterales > Erwiniaceae > Erwinia > Erwinia sp. Next base: position 7,803 of record NZ_DALZCD010000203.1, on the reverse strand, counting down.
CTCAGCGGTCTGTCATTAAGGTGGCACGGCGCGCCTGCCTGGGGCTTTCCGCGCGTAGGGTTAGCAAGGTGCGACTGACGGTTAGCGAAGCAGTTCGCGCTCGATCAGTTCACGGGTTTCCACTGCCTGATATTTCATTTTTTCCGGATAACCAAACAGCGAAGCGGCCACTATGGCTTCGCCGCCGACCTTAAAGGTCCGGTTGGCAAAATCCATCTCGCGTAGGGTTTTAAACAGCGTATCGAAATCTACTTCGCCTTCGCCCACACCCACATGCTGATGGATAGTGGCATCCACGCCCGGTGGGTTAACAATGTAGCGGCAGTGTTTGGTATGGTTCATGGTGTCAGCGATCAGCACATGTGAAAGGTCGCCGCTGGCGTATTCCAACATGCTTTTTACGTCGCCTTTGCCTTTGTCATAGAAGAAGGTGTGCGGCACGCTGTAGAGATATTTGACGTTTTCGCTGCGGAACGACTTCACCAGGTCGGCGGTTTCGTTGTTCTCCTCGCAGAAATCCCACGGATGAGACTGAATTTCAATGCGGATGCCCTCCCGCTCAACGATGGGCAGCAGCTCTTCCATCGAGCGATAAAACATCTCTTCGCAGATCTCCGGTTCGTTCGGCGTACCGGAAAGCTCGGTGTTAATTACCTGAACCCCCGTTTCCACCGCGATTTCAATCATACGCTTCCAGTTGCGTACGGCCGCCTGCCGACGAGCCTCATCCGGGCCTGACCAACGGTAAACCACGATATAGGAAGAGATTTCCAGTCCGGTTTCCCGCAGTGCGTTTTTATATTCGGTAATGATTTCCCGGCTGGCTTTAGGATGTTTATAAAACGGATTAATCTGTGGGTGCGGCGACTGCTCAATATATTTGTAGCCCCACTCTGCCACCTGGTGAACCATTTTAGTGATGCCTAAATCTTTAATGACATCCACATCAAAGGCAATCTTCATCAGTTTCTCCCTGCTCATCGTCTGGTAGCCCCTGAGCCTGCGCAGAGGGGCCGATCGATATTATTTGTTGTAAAACGCCGGACGCGGCGGCAGCTCAACGGTTTCAATCGCCCCGCTTTCCTGTGCCTTCAGGCAGGCATCCGCTGCGACGGAGGCCGCATAGCCATCCCAGGCGGAAGGACCTTGCAGCTGGCCAGCCGTGACGTCGTTGATAAATGCCTGTAGCTCAATGTCATAGGCATCAATAAAGCGATCCTTCCAGTCAGTGAGAATGGCAGTGGACAACTTCGCCTCTTTGCGAAGCTGAACCGAGGCCGGCTCCGGCAGTCTTGCAATGCCGGTTTCGCCCACAACTTCGCACTGGATGTCGTAGCCATAGGCACAGTTAACAAAAATTTCGACGTCAATGCGCACGCCTTTCTGCGTTTCAAACAGCACAATTTGCGGATCGCGCAGCTTCGCATGGGTGTTTTTAGTGTCGCGAGGAAAAACAACCTGAACGGTTTTATAATCGTCCTCGGTCAGCCAGCGCAGCACGTCCAGTTCATGAATTAGCGTGCTGGTGATCGCCATATCAGTGGTGTAACTTTCCGGTACCGTTGGGTTGCGGTGGGCACAGTGCAGCATCAGCGGCTCGCCGATATCACCGTTGGTGATGACCTGCTTCAGCGCGCGGTAGCCGGTATCGTAAGGGCGCATAAAACCAACCTGCACCAGACGCTTGCCGTGGGCAATTTCCGCCTCTACGACGCGGCGGCACCCTTCGGCGGACAGCGCCAACGGCTTTTCGCAGAACACCGGCTTGCCCGCTGCGATGGCCGCAAGCGTGAATTCTTCATGCGTGGGGTCCCAGGACGTGACGATAAGCGCGTCCACGTCAGAAGAGCGGATCACATCGTGGCCGTTAGCATAGACTTCAGCCTCCAGCCCCAGACGGCTGACCACGCCTTTAGCGCCTTCAATATTAATATCGGAGACAGCCACCACTTTCGCGCCCTGCAATACTTTGCTGCAGCGACGAATATGTTCCTGACCGATTGCACCGGTGCCGATTACGCCAAGTTTCAGTGTCATAACTACTCCGTTCGAATGTAGGGTATAGGGGAGTTTTCCGGACGGGAAAAACCCCATCCGGTTCAGGCCACAGAGACAGAATTAGTATTTACGTGCCTGGTCGAGATGCTCGTTTAGCATCCTTGCCACGGCATTAATGCGCTCGGACTGCGATACCTGTGCGCCGCCCACATGCCACCAGCTGAAATATTTATGCACCATGGTTTTTGGCAGCACTTTAATATCAATCAGCGTGGAGACAGGTGACTGCCGGGCTTCCTCCAGCGCCTGCTTCAGCTGCGCCAGCGTGGTAACGCGCCAGGTTTTACAACCATAACCGGCGGCGATGGCGGCAAAATCTACCGGGATCAGGCCGCCGTCCAGCTTGCCGCCCTCAGCATTGCGGAAGCGGAACTCGGTCGTGAAACTGTCCATCCCGTGTTCCATTTGCAGGTTATTGATGCAACCGTTGGTCATGTTGTCGAACAGCAATACGTTGATTTTGGCGTTCTCCTGAAGAGAGGTCACCAGTTCGGAGTGCAGCATCATAAAAGAGCCGTCGCCCACCAGGGTGTAGACCTCACGGTGCGGCTCGGCCAGCTTCACGCCCAGCGAGGCATTCACCTCGTAGCCCATACAGGAATAGCCGTATTCGACGTGATAGCTGTTGTAATCTTTATTGCGCCATACGCGCTGCAGATCGCCCGGCAGGCTACCGGCAGCGGCAACGATTACCGCATCCTTTGGGAGGTTTTCATTCAGCGTGCCCAGCACGCTGCTCTGCGTCAGGAATGAATCCGTCAGCCGGTTGAATTCGGCGAAAACGGCTTCGCGATCCAGACGATCGTCAATCTCCGGTATAAAACCGTCGCTGTTGTAGACCGCCTGATAAACGCGCTGCGTTTCCTTCAGAAGCTTGCTCTGGGCCTGCGCAATTTTTTCTCCCCAACCACTGGCGAAACCCTGCGTGGTCAGTCGGTTGTCCAGCGCAGTAAGCGCCTCGCGCGCATCGGCAACCACCTGTACGCCGTCCAGCTTCCAGGCGTCAAAACTGCTGACGTTAATATTGAGATAGCTGACGTCCGGGTTCTGAAAGATCCATTTTGAAGCGGTAGTGAAATCGGTGTAGCGCGTGCCGACACCAATCACCAGATCGGCTTCTTTCGCCAGCAGGTTGGCCGCCAGACAGCCCGTTTCGCCCACGCCGCCAACCTTCAGCGGGTGATCGGAAAGGATCGTG